>JAXHUV010000085.1:1519-9730 GCA_034189445.1 Pseudomonadota bacterium | reverse complement strand
CTGGCTCCAGGTCATTTCATGTGACGAAAGGTTCGGAAGCAAGCCAATGTCAAATACGTCTCTCGAAAAGAGCAAAATCCGGATCCTGCTGCTGGAAGGCGTGCATCAATCTGCCATTGATACCCTGAATGCCGCGGGTTACACCAACATCGAGTATCTGACTCACTCACTGGGCGAAGAAGAGCTGATCGGGAAAATTGCCGACGCGCACTTTATCGGTATCCGCTCGCGCACCCAGCTGACCGGGAAAGTATTTGAAGCCGCCCAGAAACTGGTGGCGGTAGGTTGCTTCTGTATCGGCACCAACCAGGTGGACCTCAAGGCGGCCACCCGTCGCGGTATCGCCGTATTCAACGCGCCTTTCTCCAACACTCGTTCGGTGGCGGAACTGGTTCTGGCCCAGGCCATCCTGCTGCTGCGTGGCGTACCTGAAAAGAATGCCAGGGCCCATCGCGGCGAATGGCTGAAGTCCGCCAGGAACAGCTTCGAGATCCGTGGCAAGAAACTGGGCATCATCGGCTATGGCAACATCGGTACCCAGTTCAGTGTCCTCGCCGAGGGTCTGGGCATGGATGTGTACTTCTACGATGTGGTATCCAAGCTGCCGATCGGCAACGCCACCCAGGTCGGCACCTTGCAGGAGTTGCTCAACATCGCGGATGTTGTATCCCTGCACGTACCGGAAACCCCGGCCACCAAGTACATGTTCAAGGCCGAGCAGTTTGCCCAGATGAAGCCGGGCAGCGTCCTGATGAACGCCTCCCGTGGCACCGTGGTGGACATCGAAGCCCTCGCCGATGCCCTGAGCTCCGGCAAGCTGTTGGGCGCTGCCATTGACGTCTTCCCGGTCGAACCCAAGTCCAACAACGAGGAGTTCGTCTCTCCGCTGCGCGAGTTCGACAACGTCATCCTGACCCCGCACGTGGGCGGCTCCACCATGGAAGCCCAGGAGAACATCGGCCGTGAAGTGGCGGAAAAGCTGACCATGTACAGCGACAACGGCACCTCCGTTTCCTCCGTGAACTTCCCGGAAGTGGCCCTGCCATCGCACCCGAACCAGCACCGCCTGCTGCATATCCACGAGAACGTGCCGGGCGTGATGTCCGAAATCAACCAGGTGTTCTCCGAGAACGGGATCAACGTTTGTGGCCAGTATCTGCAGACCAAGGAGGACATCGGTTACGTGGTGATCGATGTGGACAAGACCTACAGTGAGCTGGCGCTTGAGAAGCTGCGCCAGGTCAAGGGCACTATCCGCTGCCGCGTATTGTTCTGAGCCGTCAGGCGATGATTGCAGTACCACCGAAGCCCGGGCCAGCGCCCGGGCTTTTTTATTCGTGCATAAGGGGCCAATACCACTCGGGTTTGCAGAGATGTAATGAAAAATTCCGCATTATCCCTTGAGAAAACGGGGATACGAGCCATGGTTAAAGTACAGCCTGGTTCCGACCAGCACATTCATTACATTCATTCTGCGACGGGAGAAAAGCGATGTCACTCAGGGAATCCCTGCTGAACAAACTGCAAACCCAGACTGAATACTGGAGCAGGCAGATCGACCACTTGCGGGCAGAAGCGGAGACCAGGATTGCCAAGGCCGAGGACGACAAGGCGGAGGCCGAGATCCAGAAAGAGTTTTCGGAGAAAATCCGGTCCATCGAGGACCAGATAGAAACCGCGAGGGCCAGGCTCGGTGAGCTGAAGGAATCAGGCGAGGATCAGCTGGACAATCTCAAACGGCGTATTGACGAGTGGCTGCCCAGCAACACCAACTGAGCCAGACAAAAAAGCTCCGGGGTGTGAACGCTCCGGAGCTTTTCCATTTTCCCTGACCCTTACTGCATTGGTACCAGAGTCAGTTCCACCCGACGGTTCTGCTCGCGCCCGGAGGCCGTGTCGTTGGAAGCAATGGGATAGCGCTCGCCGTAGCCCACCGCACGGGTTCGCCTGGGCTCGATACCCTGATTCAGCAGGAAATCCCGTACTGAGCTGGCGCGCTTCTCACTCAGCAGCTGGTTATAGCTGTCAGAGCCGGAACTGTCAGTGTGCCCTTCGATCTGGATGATGGTCTTGTCGTATTCCTTCAGAACCAGCGCAACCGACTCCAGGGTGCCGGTGAAGGACGGCTTGATGGAGGACTGGTTCAGATCAAAGGTTATATTGCCCGGCATGACCAGCGCGATCTGATCGCCGTTACGGACCACCCGCACACCGGTGCCTTCCAGCTTGCGACGCAGTTCTGCTTCCTGTTTGTCCATGTAGTAACCAATACCGCCACCAATAGCAGCACCACTGGCCGCGCCGATCAGGGCACCCTTGCCCCGGTCACTGCTGCTGGAAGTTGCGGCACCCACTGCGGCACCCCCAATCCCGCCAATGATGCTGCCCTTGGTTGCGCTCGAGGTCTTCTCTTCGCCGGTGTAGGGATCGTAGGTCATGCAGCCACTCAGACCCACGGTAGCTACTGCAAATGCAAGAATCGTTTTTTTCACAGCTTTCTCCTGCGCCATTATAAAACCCGGCGGTGTTTGGGATATGCGACCGGTTCAGGCCGCAGACACCGCCTTCCTGGTGAATGTATCAATGATGGTATTGAATACCGTTGCCTGCAAATCCCGGGCTTCGTTCACCAGATGATGACGTCCATCCGGGATTCTCAGTTCCTCTACCGAGGAAAATTTATTGCGAATAATCCGCAGATTGTGCTGCCAGTCCACGGTCAGATCCTTCTCGCCCTGCACTACCGTAACCGGAAAGTTGACCGGCCGGGCCGATTCAATATGCGGCACCCATTCCCGCAATGCCGTGACCCAGTCCACATGCACCGCCCTTGCCTGCAGCGGATCATGGTCCTTCAGGAAACGGAGGAACCGGGTATCACTGCTGTTTTCCGCAAAGACCCGACGCCAGCGGGTAAGGAACGGCCTGACCAGCGTATGCAGAACCTTCGCGCCAAGCCAGCCCATGGGCCGGACCAGTGGCGCCAGCAGTACCACCTCCTTGAAGTCCGAGGTTTCGGTCGAGTGCTGGTTCGAGAGCAGGTAATCAATCAGAATCGCCCCGCCTGTGCTCTGTCCCACGGCAAACCAGGGCTCGCGCACCCTGCCCCGGGCCTGATCCAGCACAGCCGTCAGCACCTGCTGGTACTCCAGGAAACTGCTGATCGCCGCCGGCGTGCCGCTGGAGAGACCGTGCCCCGGCTGGTCGTAGGCCAGGACATCCAGGCCCGCCCCCAGACAACGGTCGATCAGCTGGCTGTACAAGCCGACGTGATCGAAGTAGCCGTGCAGGATAAAGACCGTGCCCCGGGATTCCGGTAGCCGGTAATAGTGCACCATGACCTCATGCTCACCAGCGTGCACGTAGCCCTGATGATAATGCACCTCCGGGTGCTCCACCCAGAGATCCAGACCGTAGAACCGGCAGTACGCGACCATCTCGTCGCCCAGCTCCTGATCGCCCTGCGGATCGAAGGGCTCAAGCCGCTCCAACAGCGAGTGCCTGTCCCAATCGGGTAGTTCTATGGTATCCGTTTTCCAGTACACGTAGAGTTAAACGCCTGTCATGATTCAGGAATAAGGTCAAGGAGCCTCTGATCGACTACCATCCTATCGCATAGCGGGAGCAGAACACAGATGCTGCAACCTCTTCTTGAGGCCGGTCTCCGGCAAACCATGAACCGCCTGGTGCGCCCCATACTGACGCCGGCGGTACCCATCAGGGTCCAGCGAACCCTGATCCGTCAGGCCTATCGAAGCTCTGTCCCACCCCGGGGCTGCCGCTTCAGCCATGGCAACCTGGCCAGTGTGCCGGTGGTCCGCACCAGTTATGGCAAACAGCAAGACGGGGTTGCAGTTAACCTGGAAATCTACAACGGGCTCTGGCACGTGTTCCAGGTACACAGTGGCCAGCTGCGCCGGGCGACCAAAGCAGTACGAACCGCAGGAGATCATATCAAGGCACATCTGACAGGCTGATTTCGCCCCGGATCAGTGCCTCCTTGCGCGAGCGCGGCCAGCGCTTGATGTACCACTCCAGCCGGGAAGCCCGGCTGCGATCGCCGGCCTGCGCCCGAAAAACCAGCTCCAGGGGCCCCTTGCCCCGCAGACTGCGTGCCCCCTTCGGCGCACCGGCCTGGTGCTCTGCAAAACGCCGCTCCACATCCGTGGAGATACCGGTGTACAGTGCTCCGGAAGCCGTTCGCAGCAGGTAAAGGTGCCAGTCACTGCTCATGCCAGTTCCGCCTCCCGGGTCTTGACTTTGCGCTGCCGCTTTCCCTCCGGCAGACTGGCGAACGGGGCCAGCAGATCCCGGAGTTACTCCGAAGCATGATTGCGGAACTGAAACGCCAGCAGGCCTCAGGCACAGGCGGCGACGGGCATTGAAGCAAACGCCACTCCTTCCCCGAGCAGCACCTCCGAGCCCCGGGCCGTCAGGTCACTGATGAACGAGTACTGGTCCCTCGGCTCCAGCGGGTAGGCCTTAAGACGGTAGGTCATCCCCCAGGCCTTGTTGGCAACCACAATTACGACCGGCTTCATCGTCCTGGTATAGGGTGAGGCAAACGCCACATCCCGCAGCAATGCCATCACGCGACGGACATCTTGATGCGGCGCCAGATGGAACTCAGCCACGCACATCAGGTTTTCCGAACCGTCGTTGCCATTACCGATCAGCGCGTTCCAGAGTTTGCCATGCGGAATAATGACGACGGTATCGTCCGGTGTCACCATCTCCGCAGCCCGGGTTCCGATCGAGCGGACCTCACCGTACTGGCCATCCACCTCTATCCAGTCACCGGGCCGATAGGGCATCTCATAGAGCGTGACGATACCGGCGATCAGACTGTTGGCATAATCCTTGAAAGCAAAGCCCAGCGCCAACCCGAGGGCCCCGAAAATCGCGATCATGTTCTCGAAGGAAGGCTCTACCAGAATCGGCACCACCATGATGACCGTGATGACAATGATCAACAACCGCGCCAGGGGCACTGAGGCAAGCAGATACAGCCGGAACTTGCCACCGAGCTCGCCAGCAACGCGCGGGATCAGCTTCTGGATAAGGAATATCAGCAGCGCCGCGGCGGTGACCACCAGCATGGCCTCCACCAACGCTTCCCAGGTAATGGTGGAAAAAGTTTCCCTGAGCCCCTGCCCCATGTCTTCCATAAACCCTCCTCAGAATCCATCCACCGGGTAGCCCTGGCCCTGCAGGTGACGCCGGATAGTGGGATAGCCCAGTGGCGTGACATGCCAGCGCCCGGACGCCTCCCCGAAAGACACCATCTCCGCCCGGACCAGCCGGGCCAGGGCCAGTTGCAACTCCGGCTCGCCGATGCCGGTTACCAGGGCAATCCGTTCCTCGTCCAGACCGTCATGAAGCAAAAGTGCGTGCAGCACAAAACCGATTGCACGGCTGGTACTTTTGGGCATGGCGGGCAGGCTCAACTGATCCAGCGGCACCACCCAGCAGCTTCGGCCCTGACCCTTTTGCTCTCCGCCATCCCCGGCCTCCTCCATTTCGTCCTCCGGCCGGGCACGCAGGGAATGCTGCCAGATCGAAAGAGCAACCCCGGGTATGCCACGGGAGGCTGTTGCCAGATCCCGTAAAAAGTCGGAATGTTTGCGTTTTCCGACATCCGGCGGATTCCCGACCGGCAGCACATACAAACCATTGTTCGTCATTCGGACAGTGATCGGGCGCTGGTGCCGGGAGACAGCAAGATGTTCCAGCCAATGCCCGAGCCGCTCCGCATCCAGCGGGGCAGTTGTCAGTGCCCCGAAAAGCGCATCCGGCAGGTAGCTCTCCCAGAATTGCCAGCACCAACTGGAGCAGCCCACCAGACCTGATCCCACCTGCCCGGACGCAACACGTTGCAACAGCTCGCGAACCAGGGCGAAACCGGAGCTATGCCGAAGCCAGAAGTCCGCCAGCTCCGGAATCACCCAGGGGCCGGACAGTTCCTGGTTATCCCACCACCGACAAGCCTCTTCCCGGTTCATCAGCAGGTTGTCGGGAGGCGCAATCAGGTGCCAGGGGCCATCCTTGCCCTCGCCCGCTTCAAGCCCCGGCAGCCTCACCAGCGCTTCCCGGATACCGGCAAATGGCGGCGCAACCAACAATGCCACGTCCCGATGCAAAGCTTGCGCTTGCCTGAGCTCACCCAGGGAGGTGAGAACCGCCTGAGCCAGGCAGGTAAAATCCGGATTCGGCGCGATATGCCGTATCTGTTTGTCGGAAAGGGCAGGCAGGTCATCGAGGCTCTGGAACGGCTCCTCATCGGGCGAGATACCCGCCCGGAGCTGAGCCATCAGGTAACGGAGCGCATCCTTGAGCGTCCGTTGAACAGACGATCCCGGCAGTTTCCACTGATCCACGGGAATCAGGCCGCCGGGAAGCGGGGGAGAGCCCTCGGGCGTGTTTTCTTCCTTCAAAAAGACAGCTCCTGCAATCTGTGGCCGGAATCTACTCCGGAACCAGCCAGCCCAGCTCATGCCGGACATCGAGTCCGTCCGCACCGGAGACGTCATCCATCATCGCGCCGAGGCGCTCATCAAAGCCCCAGGGCGGATTGACCACCAGCATGCCGGAACCGGTCATGCCGCGCTCCGGGGGGTGGTTGAGGTGTATCTCGCTGCGGAGAATTTTCCGGACCGGCCCGGAACGCAGCGCCTCTGCGAGCTGCTTCTCAAGGCCGGAGGTCAGCACCGGATACCAGATAAGATAGACGCCATGCCGGCATTTCTGCCATGCCTTTTGCACGGTTTTGGCGACCGAACCGTAATCCGCCTTGATTTCATAGGAAGGATCGATCAACACCAACAGCCGAGGCTGCTTTGGCGGCAGCTGCCCGGGCAGCCCCTTCAATCCGTCCTCACGCAGCACCCGAACCTTCTGGCCAGCCCAGCCCGCCAGCTGTTCACTCTCGGACGGGTGCAGCTCGAATGTGGTCAACGCATCATCAGCCCGGAGAAACTGGCGGAACCAGAACGGGGAGCCGGGATAGGTGGTCAGGTGACCATCGCCGGCATTCAGCCTGGCCAGAAGCTCCAGTACCGGCCGCCAGTCCGGTGACTGCAGGTATTCGCGCAACTGCCAGAGCTTCTGCACACCGGTATCCGCTTCGCCGGTTTTCCGGGCCCGTTCGCTTCCAAGATCATAGACGGCACTGCCGGCATGGGTGTCAAAGCAGGCAATCCCCGACGGCCTGGAGTGCATCATGGATAAAGCGAGGGTCAGCGCGGCATGTTTCTGGACGTCGGCAAAGTTGCCGGCGTGGAAGGCGTGCAGATAGCTCAGCATCAAAAAAGCTCCATGGTTTACCGCCCATTAGGCCCGAGCAGGCCCCGGATTTGCAAGATCTGCTCCGGAGCCATCCTCTGGTCTGCTGAACAGCATCGCCCACGCCGGCTCCGTCCCGGGCGCAAGACCTACCTGGTGGACATGGCCGGAGGCAACAAACGCACCGACAAAGCAGAATGATCAGAAAAGGACTGAAGCGCCTGCCGAAACAGGCACGACAATTAAAAAGGAGAGAGTCGAAGGACTTGTTGAGTCGGTTGCGGAGGATCCCGGTCATATCCAGGACGAAGAAACCTGTCAGAAACAGCACTGCGCACTCTGCGCCGAGATTCGCTATTGGGCCAGTTCCCGCCAGACCTGCTGATCCGGGTTCAGACCACCTTGCCTTCGTTCAGGGCCAGCGCGCCCTTCACAATCCGGTAGATGATCCAGATTGAAATACCCAGCAGGATAAACCAGCCGATGATCAAAGGCGTGGTGACAATGCCGATCACTGTCCACAGCAAACCGATCCAGAAGGTCCGAATCTGCCAGCGGAAATGACGCTCGATCCAGGTATTGCGGACATCATCCAGCTTCACGTAATTGATAATCACGCCTACCAGACCGGTGATCCCGCCCAGGAAGAACGAGAGTGCCTGAAGGATGTAAACGGCGACTGCCAGGTTGCGCCCGGAGTCCGAGCGGCGCTGCATTGGATCGTCGTTTGCGGGGATGTATTCCGGTTCGGGCACTTCATCTCTCCACCAGCCAGTTCCAAAGTTTAACATACCACAACCTTGACCCTACCTTATCGAACGGAGCCCATGACTGTGACATGGCCAGGGCCCGTCGAAGCCGGCAAGCCTCTGCACTGCTACTCCGGCGATGACTCCCGCCGCGAAGTTGATGACTCCCGTGGCGAAGTTG
>JAXHUV010000085.1:0-1419 GCA_034189445.1 Pseudomonadota bacterium | reverse complement strand
GCGAAGTTGATGACTCCCGTGGCGAAGTTGCGGTTTTTAACGACGATGGTACGGGGGAATGGCGTGAACTGACTTTCGGTGATCCCTCTTTGAGGGGCGACAAGCGATACGTGGATGAAAGAAACAATCCGGATTAATCTCTGTGTAACTGATCTGTCCATCCGCTTAAGTGCCGGCCTCATCTCATAAGAGACCGGCCCTTCTCGTTTACTGGGTCGCGTCCTCGTAACCCTCTTCCACCGCTTCCGCAGCTTCCTCCGCGGCATCGCTTACTTCATCACCGGCTTCTTTGGCCTTGTCTTTTGTCTCTTCCCAGGCGCCGTCAGCCTGGTCTGTGGCTTCCTCGTAGGTGTCCCGGGCGGATTCGCCGGTTTCTTCCACCATATCACCGGCGTTGTCGGCGGCCTGTTCGATGTTCACGCCCTGGTTGGCCTCTTCTTCCTCTGAGCTGCAGGCAACCAGCCCCAGTGAAGCGGCCAGTGCCATGGCCACGAGCATTTGCTTTTTCATAACGTTCCCTCCGTTGAAGATCGTTCGCAACAGGAAGAAGATTACGCCCATGGCCACAGATAACACAATTACCGGGGCATTACCCTTTGGTTAGCAGCAACTTACGGTAGGGAACCTGCCATCGATGGTGATGACGTGATCGACACCCACCATTTCACCCCTGCCGAGGAGGATAAAGTCCTTGCCGGCACGACTGAAAATGTCCCGGATGATGTCGTGGGCAATGCAGACCTGACCGGCTCTGTCCCGGTACACGACTTCTGCCATTCTGCCTGTGGTCAGGTATTCCCGGAGCATATCCTGAACGGACCAATGGGCGACGGCGCCCTGGGTATCTTGAGGTGTCATGGCTGAATCATCCCTGTCGCTCCATTTGGCCGGCCTGGTTGTTGTTTGCACAAAGTCTGGTTCAGTTGTCGTGGATTCGCCACCCTCTCTTTGCTTGTCATTTTATGCCAACCCTCCGAAATTGTCCGACAATCGTTGAGCCGCCCGATTGTCCGACATAAAATAGGACACAGAGTGAACAACATGGAGATCCGGATATGAATGCCAAGGTCAACGACGCAGTACAAAAGCATGAAGAGAAGAATGCCTCCCTTCAGAACGGCAAGGACTGGAAGGATCCGAAACGTTACCTGTGGCTCCTGGGCCCCGCCCTGCCCGGCATCGGCCTGGCTGCCCTGACCGGGTATGCCATCGCACCAAAGAAACTCAAAGCCCTGGCCTGGACTGGTCCGGCACTGGTACACGGAGTCATTCCCGCCCTGGACCGTGCCATCGGTGAAGATCAGAGCAATCCTCCGGAAGCAGCGGTCAAGTCACTGGAGCAGGACAAATACTATGACCGGATTGTAAAAGCCTTTATTCCGACCCAGTACGTCATGACCTTCATGGGCGCCTGGCTGG
>JAXHUV010000084.1:0-9755 GCA_034189445.1 Pseudomonadota bacterium | reverse complement strand
TGACCACCTCGCCCAGGGAAGGCGTGCTCCAGGCCTGGGTACCACGCTCGTCCGCGCGGACCTGGAAGTGCAGCAGGTTCAGGTTGGCCAGGTAGGCGGAAGGTTCTACCAGGAAGGGCGCGTGGGGGTTGTCGCCGTTGTCTTCAAAAGCTGGAAAACCACCGCCCACCTCAAAGTAGCTGCCATCCAGAACCAGGTCGCCTTCAATCCGTGTAATCCCCATGCCGCGCAGTTCGCCCAGCGTTGTCCAGAGGCGTTCGATGGTGAGCTTGGGGTCGCCGCCAAAGCGGACATAGAGATTGCCTTCGAGGGTGTCGCCGGCCATAACACCGTCGGTCAGGAAATCGGTATCCCAGCGGTGATTGGGGCCGAGAACCTCCAATGCCGCAAAGGTTGTCACCAGTTTCATGATGGAACCCGGGCTCATCAGCGCATCGGCATTGATGTACTGATTGATGCCGGGGCCATTCAGCGGAATGGCCGCCATGCTCATGGCATCTTCATTATGCAGGGACTGGAGTGCGTAGTCCTTGAGCTGGTTGGCCCAGAGCTGATTGCCCGGATAACCGGAATCGTTATTTCCGGCAACCGCAATGGCTGCCGTCCCGGTTACCGCAAGGGCCGCAAGGGCTAGTATGGCGTATCCGAATTGACGGCCCATTTTCTTCGCACCTTCAATGCTTAAGCATCGCACACCCGGGATTACCATGATTGCTATCCAGTGAATCGCTATCCAGTGAATTCCTACCGACTAACAATAGCTCATCCTGGCTATGCAACGAAGCAAAAAATGCCCGGCAACGAGCGAAGAAACGGCCCGTATAACGTTAAAAATGGCAACAGCGCTGTTTGTGTATGGGGGATGAGGCGCTGTTGCTACGTTGTTGCTAGTTGGTATAGGGTTCTGCTTCAGTCCCAGGCCGGCCCGAAGTCTGGATCAACGATACGATCGTTGCGGTCCAGATTATCAATGGCGCGAATCTCTTCCTCGCTCAACTCAACGTCCAGTGCTTCCAGATTGCTCTTCTGGTGCGCCGGGCGTGAGGAGGAGGGGATGGGTACAATGCCCTTGGACACCACCCAGGCGATCGCCACCTGCGCCGGGGACAGGTTTCGCTCACCGGCAATGCGTTGCAGGGTTTCGTCTTCCATAACCTTGCCGACGGCAAGCGGCATATAGCCGGTCACGGTTATGCCGAGCTTCTGGGCATGCGCCACAACCTTGCGATTGGCCATGAAGGGATGCACCTCAACCTGATTGGTAAAAATCGGAGTGTCGCCCAGAATCTCCTTGGCTTCATCCATTTGAGCGCAGGTGAAGTTGGAAATGCCGATGTGCTCGGCCAGGCCTTCGCGCTGGGCATCTCTCAGGGCGCCAAGATACTCTTTCATGGGCACTTCATCGCCGGGCGATGGCCAGTGGATCAGCGCCAGATCCACATGGTCGGTTTTAAGCCGTGCGAGACTGTCGTGCAGGCTGTTGATGAGGTCCCTGGCGTGCAGCTGGTCATACCAGACTTTGGTAGTGAGAAAAATCTCCCGGCGCGGAATGCCGCTGGAGGTAATGCCATCGCCAATTTCCGCTTCATTCCCGTACATCTGGGCGGTGTCAATATGGCGATAGCCCAGGGAAAGAGCGCTTTTGATGGCGTCACGGGCAGCATCGCCATTGAGCCGAAACGTCCCCATGCCGATTTTTGGAAGTGTGCTGAATGACATAATGGTTTCCTTTTTAGCGAATCGCGAATTCTCGAGTATACTGCCATCGATCCTGCCAGAGGGGTAGGGGTTCTTCAAGTGGCACCGGAGACCGGGTATCATCACGCCTGAATTAACCAGTAAAGCGAACCAGTGAGGCCCGGACCATGTACACCGGTCGTTGCCTGTGTGGCGATATCCGTTTCCAATATGATGGCCCTCTCGGCCCGGTGGCCCTGTGTCACTGCAGCCAGTGCCGGCGTGCCCATGGCAGCGCGTTTTCAGCCAGCGCACCGGTGCAGAGGGTAAGGTTCCGGCTGGTATCCGGCGAAGACAGGATTAGCGAGTTTGAATCACGTCCCGGCAAGTACCGGGCCTTCTGCAGCCGTTGCGGCAGCCAGCTTTACAGTCGTGTTGATGCCATCCCGGGGATTCTCCGGCTGAGAGTCGGTTGCATCAACGAACCCCTGGGCAAGGGGCCGGCCCAGCATGTCTTCGTCGGTTCAAAATCCGACTGGTTCGAAATTACCGACGAACTGCCGCAGTTCGAAAAGACCGAAAGAGCCAACGACCCTCACTGATCCGGTACGCACCGCCTCGCGGTGAATCCGTCAGCAATCACAGGGGGCATAGCCGTTTCCGGCCAGTGTCTCGCCCGTGCGTTAATGGTATAATTCCGTTCTTATTCAATTAACAGGAAACGATAATGTCGCAGCTTCCGCCATGCCCGCAGTGCAGTTCCGAGTACACTTATGAGGACGGCGTTCAACTGGTTTGTCCCGAGTGCGGGCATGAATGGTCCGAGGCGGAGGCCGCAGCAGCTGACGCCGCGACTGTGATTCGTGACGCCAACGGCAATGAGCTTCAGGATGGCGATTCGGTTACTGTTATCAAGGATCTGAAGGTCAAAGGCTCCAGTTCAGTGGTGAAAGTCGGCACCAAGGTGAAGAATATCCGCCTGGTTGAAGGCGACCACGATATCGACTGCAAGGTCGACGGTATTGGCGCCATGAAGCTGAAATCGGAGTTCGTTAAGAAGGCTTGATTTTTATCTTTTTTGCCGCTACAGGTCTGTTGCGTTTGCAGGTGCTCTCGTATATTAATGTCGGGCCGTGTTTAACACTCCGGATACCTGGAACTGCTTTTGGCGATTCTCAAGCGTAATCTGTGGACACTCTTCGTTCTTGTCCTTCTTGGTGGCCTGGTGCTTCTTTGTACCCTGCTGTTTTTTCGGTGGCAGGGGCTTGTTACGGAGGAAAAGCTCTACCAGACGGCCCGTGCTGAGCTGGTTGCGCAGTCCGTTGACAACATCCTGCGAACACAGGAGCTGGTTCTTGACGTTATTGGCCGCGAGCTGTTGAGCCAGGACAATATGTTGTCCGGGAGCCGCCAGATCCCATTTCTGGACAGTATCCTTGCAGTCGACCCGGTGCTTGTGGGTTTCGGGCTGGCGAGGCCCGATGGCACGTTGGTGCGTGTCAGTACCAACCTCGATTTGTCGAGCCGTCCAAATCTCAGAACCTATCCCGAAACCCGCGAGAGTTTCCTGCAAGCGCTGTCTTCCGAAGCAATGGTGGTGGGGCGGACCTATTTCATGGAGGCCCTGGGTGCGTGGGTGATACCAATCCGGAAAGCGATACGGTCCGGAACGGGTGAGGTGGTTGCCGTCATGACAGCGGGCATGCGGCTTGATGGCAGCAACTCTGTTTTTGCCAAGACCCTGCACGATGACGCCGCTGACGCGGTGGTGTTGATCCGTGAGACAGACGGCTATGTTCAGTTCATGTCGGCTGAGGGGGTAGGCCCGCAAGAGTATTCACTGATTCAGGTGCCGATGGATCAAAGGGAGAACAACCATGCAGCCTATGCCAAGGAACTCGACCGGAGTTTGGAGGAGGCCATGCGGGCAAGCGAGTCGGTGGTTGTCCGAAACAGGCGCCTGGGCGAGGATTATCTGACCGCTGCTATTTTCAACAAGCGCTATCGGCTTTGGACGATCTCGGAAACCCGGTTTGCTCCATTATACCGGGAGTTTCGTGAATCCCTGATGCAATACCTCCTCGTGTTCCTGATGGCCGGGTTCGTTTTCTATAAAGGGTTCCGGACCATCGATAATGCCGAGAAAAAGCGGCGTCAGGAGCTATCCTGGCTTTCCAGGCACGATGACCTGACCGGGCTGTTGAATCGCAACGGCTTGCTGGGCCGTCTCGAGGATCTGTTGCCAGACAAAAAGCCTTTCTGCCTTGTTGTTGTCAACATTGATAACTTCAAGGGCATTAATGATCGCTTTGGGCTGGAAACCGGAGACAAGACCCTTCTGGAGTTCAGTCGGCGGCTTGCCGAGCTTGTTGAAAGCCGGGATACTCTTGCCCGCCTGGGTGGCGATGAATTCGCCATTGTGGCCCCGAATACCAATCTCGAAGACCTTGAAAAAGCCTGTGTATCGCTGGCGGACAACCTGTCCCGCACGGTTGAGGTAGGTCAATTGCGGTTGCAGGTGACAGCGAGCATAGGCGTGGCCAGCTTCCCTGACCACGGGGATTCTCTCAGCAAACTCATACGCAGCGCTCACCTCGCTCTTTATGAGGCAAAACAAAGCCGGAACGACGTCTGCGTATACCGGGCCGAGATGGAAATGGCTTACCTGCGCAGACTGTCGGTCGAACAGCGCCTCAGGCAGGGTCTGGCATCCGGTTGCCTGTATATGGTGTACCAGCCTCAGGTGGATGAGACGCGAAAAACAGTTGGCCTGGAAGCACTTGTGCGGTGGCGGGATGAAGAGCTCGGATCAGTCTCGCCGGCGGAGTTTGTTGAGGTTGCCGAGAAAACGGGGCTGATGGTTCATCTGGGGCGGTTTGTTGTTGAGACCAGTATTCGGGAATACAGTCTGCTTCGGGAAGTCATCGGCCGGTCCCTGGACCTGGCTATCAATATCTCGGTTATCCAGTTTCGACAGCCGGACTTTGTCGAAACTGTGCTTGAGGCTCTGGAAGTGAACCATGTGTCACCCGATGATCTGGTCCTCGAGATCACCGAGAGTCTGTTCATGAGTGACTTTGACAAGGTGCTGCAAACGATCGAGCGTTTGCGTGAGTACGGCATACGAATCTCCATGGATGATTTCGGTACCGGCTACTCCTCATTAAGTCTTCTGCGTAAATTGCCACTTGACGAGTTGAAAATCGACAAGAGCTTCGTTGACTCGCTTCTGGAGGACGAAAAAGCGGCGAACATGATTCGCAGTATTATTGCTATCGCAGAGAGCCACAACATGGAACTGATAGCGGAGGGTGTTGAAGAAGAGGCTCAGGCCCGGGCCCTGGTTGAAATGGGCTGTCGCCGTTTTCAGGGTTATTATTTCAGTCGGCCGGAAGGCATGGACAGCCTTAAAGCCAATCCGGCTCTAATCATCGGTGGCTGAGCCCATCCGCGACCATTTGTCGCATTGAGAAACCTGGATCCGCGCGGGCTGTTTTCCTACCCTGTTCACCATTACATCATTGATGAGGAATACTGGATGGACATGAAGTACTGCCTGAGCGTATTGCTGCTGGCCTTGGCCCCGTTTGCCCCGACAGCGCTTGCCCATGACTATAGCCATGGCCCGGTCAAGGTGGATCATCCCTGGAGCCGGCCTACACCGCCTGGTACCCCTATGGGAGTGGGGTATATGCGTATCTCCAACAGTGGCGACAGTGATATTACCCTGGTTGGTGCCGCAACCCCCAGAGCAGGCAGCGTATCGATTCACCAAACCAGTATGCATGATGGCGTGATGCGAATGGCGCCGGTTAAAGGCGGGCTTCCAATACCGGCGGGTACTAACGTGGAGTTGAAACCCCGCAGCTTTCACCTGATGCTGGAGCAACTAAAAAGCCCGTTGCGCGAGGGTGAGAGTATTCCGCTGACCCTGAGCTTTGAGGGCGCGGAAGATATACAGGTTGAGCTTAATGTTGAGCCGCTGGATCGTGAGATGATGGAAAAACAGAGCATGGATCACTCCGGCAAGGAAATGGACCACAGCGGGCACTGACGGATCTGCCTGGCAAGCAGATCCGTCTGAGGTCCGGCAGGCCGCGCAATGGCCGCGTTACCACTCTTTATCCTCGGCGCTTTCTTCGGCTTCGATTTCCGCCTTGCGAGCCTGAATCTTCTTCATTTTTTCATCGGAGATTTTCATGCTGTGGGCACTGTCACGCAGTATCACCAGGCTGCCCACTATCAAGGCCAGGGCGACAATTATAAAAATCCATCCTATGGCTGGCATGCATACTTCCCCCAACTGATCCGCTTTCCTGCATAATGGACCACGCGGCGACCTGTCACAACCGCCAGGCATCCTATCGGAGAGTTGTCGGGTCCAGCCGGTAATACCCTTGCAGGGCCTTGTAAACTTCGGGCTGCTCGTGCTTGAGGTGGCCCGGTTGCTGGAAAAACGCCTCAGTCAGTACCGCGAAGAATTCCGCCGGCTGGGTGGCGCCGTAGGGGTCAAGCCATGGCTTGTGGTGGTGATGCAGGGAATATCTCAACTGTTCGTAGGCGCGGGTCATCGAAATCTGCCAGTGCCTGGCTTGTTCTCCGCCCAGGGGTGGCGCGCCGTCCGCGGTGCCGTCGAGATAGTCCAGCTGGTGGGCAAATTCATGGAGCATTACGTTGTGATTGCTGTGCGGGTTTTCGGCCGCCTCTTCACATTCCTTCCAGGCCAGCACCACCTGGCCCCGGCTTGAAGCCTCGCCGGCCCGGATTTCATTACTCTCGCGGACAACCAGCCCGTCGTTTGCAATGCTTCTGACATGGTAGGCGTCGGGATAGACCAGAATGCTGCTTACTTCATCAAAGTCCGAATACGGGCGGGCAAGAATGAGCACACAGGCGTGACCGGCAATGGTGACCCGCACGGTGTCATCCACTTCAAAGCCGTCACAGCCGTAAAACTCCTTCTCAGAAAGAAAGAGTTGTACCCGCTGCTCCAGCGCACGCTTCAATGTGTCAGGAAGTTTTCGGTAAAGCGGCAGGTTCGAGTCAAGGTGTCGCCGCCAGGGTGCCGGAAAGGGGGCTTTCAGTTCCCGTTCTCTCCGCCAGGTACGGTAGAAGAAGAGGTAAAAAATGGTTGCCGCGATCAGGGTCACTGCAAAGACTGCGAAAACAAGTGCTGTTGACATGTTGCGCCCAGTGACTGTTAATAGAATTCCCGTTAGCTTACAGAAAACTGGACCCGCAGGCAGGCAGGTTCCGCAATACTGGCGTGTGATTATCGGCGGTGCTTCAGTCCTCCTCGGCGTCCCTCATTCGTTCCTGCCGTTCCCACTCTTCTTCTTTTGCCGCATCGATGATTTCCATGAGTTCGTCGACGTTGGCGGCGGTATCATCGTGCTGGAAGCAGCCGGTGAGTTTGCTGTCCGGGTGCAGGTCGCCTGACTCGTAGAGGGCCCAGATCTCCTTACCGTAATCGGTGTTCAACAGCTCCGGGGCGAAGCGGCCAAAATAACGGCGCATATTGTCGACGTCCCGTTCGAGCATGCGTTCCGCATTGTTATTGCCGGATGCATTGACCGCCTGGGGCAGATCAATGATGACCGGTCCGTTGGCATCGACCAGAACATTGAATTCCGACAGATCCCCATGGATCAGACCGGCGCTCAGCATGCGGACCACCTCACGGATGACCTGGCCGTGGAAGTCACGGGCCTGTTCCGGGGAAAGGGTGACATCGTCCAGCCTGGGTGCTGCCTTGCCATCTTCGTCCGCCACCAGTTCCATCAGCAGCACACCGTCCACGAAGCCCAGTGGTTCGGGAACCCGGACACCGGCGGCGGCAAGCCGGTAGAGGGCATCCACCTCGGCGTTGAGCCAGGCATCTTCCTGTTCCTTCTGGCCGTACTTGGTTTTCTTGCTCATGGCCCGGGCCCGCCGGCTGTTCCGGACCTTTCGGCCTTCCTGGTATTCCACGGCCTGCTTGAAACTCCGTTTCGAGGCTTCCTTGAAGACCTTGGCGCAGCGTGCCTGGTCTCCGCAACGCACCACATAAACCTGCGCTTCCTTGCCGCTCATAAGCTGGTAGAGCACTTCGTCCACCATGCCGTCATCAACGAGCGGTTGTAATCTCTTCGGTACTTTCATAAAACCTTTCAGACTGACAGTGAGTCGGCCAGCCGCGTTCGTTGATCTGGAACAAGGCCGGGTTCAGGCAGGGCAGGAACAATAACCACCACGGGGCATAGCTTATATGAAAAGCTTTTCCTGATCCTGTTGATTCTGCTGGTTACGGCCACCGGAGCGCCTTGATCTTTCTGCGCTGGAGGAGCCTTGCCGCCCTTGTTGTACAAGCCGCCCCTCAGCGTATGATAAATACCGAGATATCACTATGCTTGACGATATTGGCACCGTTGGAGTGGAGAATATGAAGCCTGTCACCAATCCCGGGCGTGTGTGAAGCCATCACCACCAGATCCGCGCCGGTTTTTTCAATGGCCTCCAGCAGCTTGTCGTCCAATTCCACGGCTGTATCTGCCGATTCCATAACGATGCTGTCAGTGTTGATGCCGTGGGATTTCCCCTGCTCTTCCGCGAAGACTCGGAGTTTCTCCGTGAGCTCTTTCGGGTTGTGGGCGGCCGCTCCCGGTGTGCTGTTGGTGACGGTGACGTAACAGAGGGTGGCATTGTAATGCTTGGCAATATCCAGGGAGGTATTGAGAGCCTTTACCATTTTGTCGGTATGGGCGAGGTCGACCGGAACGAGGATTTTGCGATACATGAAATTTCTCCTTTTCTGCCTATGCTGCAGAACATTTGCCCGTTGTTCTGTATTCAGATTGGCAGCACTCAACCGCATATGTCAAAAAACCCAAATGCAAAAAACCCCGGAAAACCGGGGTTCTTTGGCAACCTGAGGCGGCAGGCGCTGCCTTCCTCAGGCGTGTCATCTGCTATTTGCAGAGCGTCTCTCTAACGATTGTCTCTCTAACGATTAAAGAGCGACTACGTTTTCCGCCTGGGGACCTTTCTGGCCCTGGGTAACGGTGAACTCGACCTGCTGGCCTTCAGCCAGAGTCTTGAAGCCGCCGCCTTGAATGGCGCTGTAGTGAACAAAAACGTCCGGGCCGCTTTCGCGAGTGATAAAGCCAAAACCTTTTGCTTCGTTGAAAAACTTAACGTTGCCGGTAACTGTAGACATAGTATTCTTTCCTGATTTCAATCATTTAATGTGCCGTCAAATCATCTTATTGATGCCTGATCGGCGATGTGCGGGAAACAAAAAACTGGCGTGATCAAAAACAGGACGTGCTACTGGTTACAACTGAGCGGCCTTATTGATGAAATGCTTTGCTAAATCTTTCCAACGAAGCCCACTGTACTCGTGTCGCCGGGAAAAGCAAAGCTATTTTTTGTAGGCACAAACCGGCATCATCAATAGTCAACGTCTTCCCGACCGACACTCTTGCTCGCCTCAAAGCTGGCCAGCTCAACGTTGATGGCATTGGTTGAGATCTGGATTTCATACAGTGAATACAGCAACGAGAAAGACAGCAGCACCAGGCTGGCGCCGAACGCCACCACGCCCGGCAGGTCTGCTCCGAGGAAGAGTAGGAACATGGAAACCGTACACAGGAAGAAACTGAGCACCCCAAAGGCCTGCATTCGCTTGGTCAGCACAATCCGTTTGCGCAGCATGCCGATCTGCCGGGCGATCAGTGCGTGGTCTTCCTCGGTGTCCATCTGTTTGAGTTGGCGTATCAGCTGTGCCAACACCAGAAACCGGTTGGTATAAGCCAGCAATAGAAGTGAAATGGCCGGGAACAGCAGCGCAGGCGTTGTCAGGTTCAATCTTTTTTCTCCCTTTTAAACACGCTTGAACGAGGCATGGCAGCGGAATCAAGTTTCTGTGGTGCGCCAGAGCACCCAGCCATTTTGTTCTGACCCCAACTTTACTCAGTGAGTTATACCATACCTGGACTTCAGCTGGCTTTTAAACTCGATTGAACCGAGGATTTTGCCACTTCTGGCAGTTCTTCGGATTTCATCTTTCAGATAATCGGACATTGGATTGGCAAATAGTT
>JAXHUV010000083.1:0-9776 GCA_034189445.1 Pseudomonadota bacterium | reverse complement strand
GAGCCTGCCAAAGCCCGCTTCCTGCAAAAAGGATTGAGGCATACGCTGGATAATGCGAACGCCCTCATTACAGATTCCGAGTTTACCCGCCAGGAGTTGGCGTCATTCAGCGGCTGGCCTCTTGAGAAAATACATGCGATTCCCCTGGCCAGTTCGCCGGAATTCCATCCCCGAGGTGAGTCGGAAGTTTGGCCCGTTATCAATAAGTATGACTTGAATTATCGGGGCTATACGCTTTATGTAGGCACCATAGAGCCCAGAAAAAACCTGGGTCGGTTACTCGATGCCTATGGGCGAATGCCGCTTGAATTGCGCAGGCGCTGGCCGCTCGTTCTGAGTGGATACAAAGGTTGGCGAAGTGACGAAATTCATCTCAGGGTTCGTGACGCCGAGAGGCAAGGGTGGGCAAGGTATCTGGGATTTGTGCCTGCGGCCGAGCTTCCGCTGCTTTATGCTGGGGCCAGAGTTTTTGTTTTTCCGTCTTTGTATGAGGGCTTCGGCCTGCCGGTACTGGAAGCAATGAGCTCCGGCGTTCCGGTTATTTGTAGCAACAGCTCTTCATTACCGGAAGTGGCCGGCAATGCGGCGCTAATGTCCGAACCTCTGGACGTTGTGGGCATGTCGGAGAATCTCGCATACGGCTTGCAAAATGATGCCTGGCGTGATCAGGCAATTGCGCGGGGAATGGAGCGCGCCCAAAGTTTGTCTTGGGGGCGCTGTGTGCGGGGTACGATTGCGGTTTACCGCAGGTTCGACTGAGAATGGTCTGACCAATGGATACCTCTCACCCATGTTAGCTGCTAAAAGCCGCGCTCGGTAATCTTCAACAGGGAACGTTGACAATGATTGATATTTTTCACCATGGGGCTACTACTGGGGTTACTGGGTCTTGCCATGAGTTGACTCTCACTCCGGGGATGAAAAAGGGGTCTGACCCCTCCTTCAGCTGGGAGTCTCTGGAAATTATCGTGGATTCTCCTCTGGCGGCCGAATTCACCCGAATCTTTCATTCATTGATATGAAGCTTCCACGCAGTGCTGTTATAACTATGCAAGGTGATATCGTGATTTACGCATCCACGGTATACCCGGGTGCCACGGAAGAAGTCTGCGTACCGGTTTTGGAGAAGATTTCCGGCCTTTCGTTTAATAAGGATTTCTTTGCCGGGTCCACCTCGCCGAGCGGATCAATCCGGGCGATAAAGAGCATCGGGTAGCCAGTATTACGAAGGTTACCTCCGGCTCCCCCCAAACCTTCAAAAGAACTTCGGGCCTACTTGAAAGGCAATGGAGTTTTGTTTGGTTTGAAGGGTACTTTGCCGCGGGGAGAAGCGGGTCCCAGGTTGTAAATGTGTGTCTTGCACGGTGGTGTGATTTAAAGACCGGCCAAAGTGAACGGCTGTTTTATAAAAGGTATTTAAATAAATAATTTTGCTATAGTAGGTTTGTTTGATTATTATTGTGGCTGACTTTTGGTCAACTCCAATTTATTTTAAAACCCTTGTTTGAGTAAGGCTTTAATTCCATGGCGAAGATTAACGACTACTACCAGAAAAAACAGCTTATTGAAAAGCTTGCCGCAGAGCTGGAACAGCTTGAAAAAGACCAGGCCCTGAAAGGTGAGCTGGAGTTTGAAGACAAGGTTCGTGCCTTGATGAAAGAGTATGACAAATCACCGAAGGACGTGTTGCAGATTCTGTCTGCAATTGATCCCTCGGTGGTCGGCGAAAAGAACCCCTCAACGGCTGATAGCCGCCCAAAGCGCCCGATAAAGACCTACAAGAACCCGCACACCGGTGAAGTGGTCAAGACCCGCGGTGGCAACCACAAGACGCTGAACGAGTGGCGTCAGAAATACGGTAAGGAAGCTGTGCAGAGCTGGCAGCAGGACTAAGCGCCAGATTTGGGGGCAGCCAGATTGGGGTCAGAAGAAAATGGGGTCAGAAGAACTTTTCTTCTGACCCCATTTTCTTCTGACCCCATTTTCGCTATCGGAGCCCGGTAAGCGAATGCGACCACTCGGGAGGCCCGCTGGCTGGTATTTTGTTAACCTTGGCGGATGCTGAAACTATCCAACACTGTTGAGCTTGCCGACTGGGAAATCGAAATCACCCAGATCCGGGCCCAGGGTGCCGGTGGCCAGAACGTGAATAAAGTCGCGTCCGCTGTGCATCTGCGCTTTGATATTCCGAACTCCTCGTTGCCGCCTTTCTACAAGGAACGGCTGATGTCGCTCAATGACCAGCGCATCAGCAAGGAAGGCGTGCTGATCATCAAGGCGCAATCCTTCCGGACCCTGGAATTAAACAAGGAGGATGCGCTGGAGCGGCTGAAGGAACTGATCCTGGAGGCTGTAAAACCCCGCAAGGCCCGCCAGCCCACCAAACCGACCCGATCTTCACAACGCAAGCGTGTGGACAAGAAAACCAAAAAAGGCAAAACCAAGGCGTTGCGCGGGAAGGTTCAGGTTTAAGCCGAATCCCGTGCGTCGCCTTGAATCTCCAGTTGCTCCAGGAAAGCCTTGATGTCGTCAAAAGCCGCTTCCGCCTCCGGAAGCAGCGGCACGAATATCTGCCATACGTGTACCATGCCTGGCCAGGTGTGCAGGGTAACCGGAGAGCCTGCTGCTTTGGCCCGTGCTGTGTAACGTCGGGCATCGTCCAGCAGCATCTCGATATCACTGGCCTGGATGAGCGTCGGCGGCAGGTTATGCAGGTTCCCGCGCAGTGGCGAGGCAACAGGACTGGTTGGCGAGACCCGGAATACGGCCAGGGTGGCCCACCAGATGACCGGCAGGGGGATTTTCGACAAGCCACCGAAAACAGGCCCAAGCATGGGGTCGGTAGCAATGTTACGGCGGTTGCTGGGAGCAGAGAGGGTCAGATCAGTGGACGGTGACAAAGCGATGGCGGCGTCAGCCTGGCGCAGGCCATTATCCCGAATCCAGGCAATCAGTCCAAGGGTGAGACTCCCGCCGGCGGAGTCCCCGGCGACCACCATGAATTCAGCTGGCTCGGTACCGTCGGGGCCGTGTTTCAGGAGCCATTTATAAGCCTCGCGACAATCCCGGACTCCATCCATAAACCGGTTTTCCGGCATCAGCCGGTAGTCCACTGAAAATACCGCTGCGTCGGCAATCTGTGATAACCGGTCGGTAATCGCCCGATGGCTTCTGGGGCTTCCAGCCGCCCAGCCGCCGCCATGGATGTACAGAATGCGGCGGCGGGTATCGCAGCCCGGGGCGAGAACCCATTCCCCAGGGGGAGACTCGCAATGACGGAGTTCGGAGGCCAGCTCAACCCCTTCGCTGAGCCCATTCATGAGTTTTCGCAGTGCCATCAGTCGCGCCTTGCCGCGCAGTTCTTTCGAGGATTGCCCCAGCTCGCGGATGCGCCTCAAAACTTCGCGGTTGGCCTCGCTGGGTGTTGCATCCTTTACCGGGTAATCATCCCGGTCCAGGTGAGACAGGTTCTCAGGCCGGAACAGCAGGAGGGTTGCGGCAACAATAAACACGATGATGGCAAGAATAATCCAGAGCATGAGTCGTCCGTATGTTATTGGCCCGGAGAGTCAGGGCGAACTATGCTTTTAGGGGGTTCCTGATAATACTCGCAGATTTGGCCTGGTTCTGCCCAGAACAGTCGCAAAAGGAGTCGCGTGTTGCAAATTGCTTATCGGGCGAGAGACATAACCGAAGCCCACATTGTGGCTGGTCTGTTGGAAACCAACGGTATTGAGACCCATGTCGGAGTTATCTCCAGGGTGCCATGGGTGAGGTCGGGTACTGCGGGTTTCAGCAACGTTCATGTTGATGATGAGGACCGCCCTGCCCAAACTTTCCAAGCGACAGGAGAACAACCTTATGGCAGACGAACCTGTAATGCTGATCACCGGCGCGTCATCGGGTATTGGCGCGGAAACAGCGAGAGCTGCTTTGAAACAGGGGTATCGACTGGTACTGGCCGCGCGTTCCGAAGACAAGCTCAAAGGCCTGCAACAGGAGCTGGGGGGCGAAGAAAAGGTGTTGGCGGTGCAGTGTGACGTCCAGAGCGGTGATGACCAGAAGAACATGGTCGATCAGGCACTGAAGACCTTTGGTCGCATTGATGCGGTGTTTGCCAATGCTGGCCGAGGTGGTGAGCCGGGCGGATTCAGCGGCGCCGACCCGAAGGTCTGGAAGGATATGATCCTCACCAATATCTATGGTGTCGGGCTTACCCTTCAGCACTGCATGCCGGCGTTGAGACAGAGCAAGGGCCACTTACTGCTGACCGGCTCTGCGGCTGGCCGCGCTACGATTCCCGGCTCCATGTACAGTGCGACCAAGTGGGCGGTATCCGCCATTGGTTATGGTGTCCGTGAGGAACTTCGTGGCTCCGGCATTCGGGTTACCCTGATCGAGCCGGGTATGGTGGATACGCCCTTCTTTGATGAACGTCCCACCCATGCACTGAAGCCGGAAGATGTTGCCAATGCTGTCATGTATGCCGTGGCGCAACCGGTACACGTTGATGTAAACGAGATTCTTGTCCGGCCTACGCCCGAGGTTGAGTAAGGCGGTATGCCACGGCTGTTCTTCGGGCTGGAGCTTCCGCCTGAGATCAAAGACCGGTTGCTGAAGGTCCGATCTGCGGTGCCGGGCGCCAAATGGCAGAGTGCTGGGCAGTTGCACATCACGCTCCTGTTTCTGGGCAGTGTCGAAGCGGCGCGTCTTGAAGCCGTGGCAGGTTCTGCCCGTGAATTTCAATCGGCGCCCTTCGTGCTGGAAGTCAAAGGTTTAGGCTGTTTCGGCCAGTCGCGGAGGTCTCGGAACCTGTGGGCGGGCGTTCAGCCGGAGGCGCCGGTGGCGGCTATCAACGAGGCTCTTGGTCGTCGAATGGAGAATCTGGGGCTTGAAGCGGAACGCCGGGCCTTTCGCCCGCATATTACCTTGGCCCGGTTCAAGCGACAGCCGGGCTCTGTTGAGGGTTTACTGGCTGAACATGGTCAATCTGTGTTCGGGCAATTTGCGGTAACTGAGCTTGCCCTGTTTGACAGCAAACCGGGCCCAACCGGTTCTGTCTATACTGTGCTTGAGCGCTTTCCCTTGCGGGGCGCCGGCTAGCAGCCTGTCGGACTTAAGGCTAATCTACTGCGCCGGTGGGGAAACGGCTCATATTTCCCGGCTTTTTCGTTGCATAGAACCACTATGCGCCTCAAAATCCAGAAAATCCGCGCTCGCTTTCCCACCTTGCTCGCGACGATTGCTTAAGTCCGACAGGCTGCTAGCGGATTTTTCTTGACGAAACGCCGCCGGTCCACCAAGGATGGAGGCAAATCAACGCCTTTTCGAGGTGTCTATGTGTCCCCCGTTTCCCGATCCTGATCAGCGCCTGTACGTTCGCAAGCAGTTATGCCAGGCCCTGGGTCTGCAGGGTATGGTATTTGTCGGGCGGTTGCCGAGCCTGCGCCAGCGGCTGAAGAAATTCACGAGTGTCGAAGACTACGTCGAAGCCATCCGAAGCAAGGAACAGAAACAGGAGTGTCGTTTTGCCCAGTAAAGGGACTGCACAGCCCGAACGCATAGGCTACGGGCTTCTTTGGGCCGGTGGCCTGGCACTGGTGGCCTGGCCTCTGGTTGTCGCCGGCTGGTCTTTCGCCATTGAGCAGGGCTCGATGGGCATGGCATTGCCGGATATCCGGTCCGGTGGTTGGGAAGTCACCGGAAGCCAGGCTGATATCAGGCCTTCCGTGACGGCCAACGGTGATTCCGCGACCATCGAATTTGCCCCTTCCTCCCTGATTGTGACGGATTATCTGGCGTATACCGGGGCGGAGCAGCCGTTGAAGCTGAACACGCTGCGGACAGACCTCAGCAATTCCACCGTTACCTTCGATTATGGCGCGCCGGGCACCTGGGCGGAACGCATCGCGATCGATGGCGATGTCACCGTCGCTGTCACCCGTGTTGAGCATCCAAGCCTGGTGCCGCAGGCATGGAACTTCGAGGGCAGGGCAGCTGGCCGTCTGGCTGATCTGAGGGTCCGGGGAACGCTGGTTTCCGCGTCCGGCCTCAAGGCCGATCTCGACATCCAGCTTGATCCCGATGGCGGCGTTTCGGTTGCTATCGATTCCGTTATTGAGGGCAAGCAAGGCGTTCGGGCCCTGGCGGCAACCCTGTCCGGGTGGCCGGACCTGCTGACAGTCGATTCTGGCAATGCCCGCTTGTCGATGGAGGTTTCGACCGGCGGGGGTGGTGAGCTTGAGGCCAGTGGCAGTGCTGAACTGCAGGATGTCGGCGGTGTGTTCAACCGCACGGCGGTGTCCGGGCTCACCGGCCAGGTGCGTGGATCCCTGAAGAATTCGCAGGTCACGGCCAGTTTCAGGAACCTGACCGTTGGCGAGATCAATCCCGGAATCCCGGTCAGCTCGGTTCGTTTCTCCGGCGACTATCGCGGGCCCCTGACTGATCTGCTGCAGGGAAATCCAGAGGGAAGTCTGGAGGTTCAGCAGGCCAGAGCCGGATTTCTGGAGGGTTTACTCAGGATTCCTCCTGGCGTATACGGGTTGGAAGCTGACTCCGGCCGGATCCCCGTGGAGATCCAGAATGTTTCCCTCGGTCGGCTGATGGAGGTGTATCCGGCGGAGGGGCTGTCAGGGAGCGGGCTGCTTCGCGGGCGAATCCCTTTGGGTATCAGCAGCGACGGTGTTCAGGTCAGTGAAGGAAGTATCTCGGCAATCGATCCGGGTGGTCGTTTGCAGCTGCCGGCGGACAAGCTCCAGGCGATGCTGGGTGGCAACCAGGCCATGGACGTGGTGGTTCAGGCGTTGCAAAACTTTCACTATTCAGTGCTCAATAGCACGATAGACTACGATAAACAGGGTAAGTTAACCCTTGGCCTTCGCCTTGAAGGCAAGAACCCGGACCTCAAGGGTGGCCAGCCGGTGGTACTCAATATCAATCTTGAGGAAGATATCCCAGCGCTGCTTACCAGTCTGCAGTTGAGTGGCAGGGTTAATGAAGCCGTTACCAAACGTGTCCGGAAGTTGCTGCAGGAATCCGGTGAGGAGACAGCGCCATGAGAAAACCGTTGCGACCCCGGTGGCCTGAAAAGTCGCCTTTGGCAAGAACACTGATGATACTGATGCTGCCGCTGGTAATGGCTGCCTGCACACCCACGGTGCAGGTGGCGGCACCGAAGGAGCCCATTACGGTCAACCTGAACGTGAAAATCCAGCACGAAATCTACGTGAAAGTGGATAAGGAAGTGGATGACCTGTTCAGCGAGCAGGGTCTGTTCTGACTGGGTCCGGAAAGTTTGAAAGGTTTGAAAAGTTTAAGGGGTTGAAAATGAAACGATTGATGCAGATGTTTGCGCTGGTTCTGGCGTTCGGTGTCAGTGCCTCTGTGCTTGCCATGGGGCTGGACGAAGCCAAGCAGAAACTGGACTCGGTCAAGCAGCAGGGGCTGGTCGGGGAAACACCGACAGGCTACCTGGGAGTGGTGCGTGCCGAAGGCCAGGCCAGGGAAGTGGTGGCAGCCATTAACAGCGCCCGTCGGGATGAGTACAAACGCATCGCCGAGAAACACGACATCCCGGTAGCCCAGGTCGAGACCGTTGCTGGCAAGAAGGCAATCGAGAAAACACCGGTCGGCCAGTATGTGCAGATAGGCGGCAAGTGGGTGAAAAAGTAGCCCGGGGCGGTCGGTTGCAGGCCCCGGTTACCGTTTAACGCTCTTCTGCCTTGGCTTGCCGCCTTTTGGCCGCTTGCCGGTCGTGGGCTTCTTGCCGGGCGCTGGTTTGCGTTTCTGGCCGGGCCGGTGAGCACCGTCGGGTTTACCCGCTGCAGAAGGCGAGCCCGGCTTGCGATTGGTTCCGGGCCTGGACTTTGCTCCGGGCTTCTTTTTTGCCGCCTTGCCGGAGCCGGGCGGTGCTTCTGAAGACGAATCCCGAATGGCATCGAACAGCCCGGCCAGCTCTTTCCCGGTCAGATCCCGCCACTGGCCTGCCGCAAGCCCTCTCAGACTTACGTTCATGATCCGGATACGTTCCAGTTTGGTGACCTCGTAGCCGAAGTATTCGCACATCCGGCGGATCTGGCGGTTGAGGCCCTGAACCAGGGTGATCCGGAAGACAAACCGCGACTCCCGGGAGACCTTGCACTTTTTCGTGACCGTGCCGAGGATCGGGACGCCGTTGGCCATCCCCGCGATAAATTCCCCGGTTACCGGCTTGTCGACCGTCACCAGGTATTCCTTTTCGTGGTTGTTGCCCGCCCGCAGTATCTTGTTGACCAGATCGCCGTTGCTGGTCATGAAGATGAGACCCTGGGAGTCCTTGTCCAGTCGTCCGATCGGGAAGATACGTTCGCTGTGACCGACAAAACGCTGGATGTTGTGTTTCTCGGCGCTGTCCGTGGTGCTGACAATCCCCACTGGTTTGTTGACGGCAATGAACACCAGGTCCTCTTCAGCCCGTGGCTCGATTACCTGGCCGTTCACCTTGACCGTGTCTCCGGCAAGCACCTGGTCGCCTACAGCCGCCCGTTTGTCGTTGATGTAGACCTTGCCTTGCTCGATATAGCGATCAGCCTCCCTGCGGGAGCAGATGCCGCTCTCGCTGATGTATTTGTTGAGCCGGGTGGAAGTGCCAGTGATCATCGAATGTCTGGTTGCCAGTGAGAATGTCGGGCATCATATCAGTCTGGAACCCCGACCGCAGCAAGGGTGGTTCTTTCAGACCGCCCCCGACTCTCAAAGGAGTGCCTTCGGTGCCATGACGCAACCTATTCCAACCAACCTTATCCTCGGTTTTCTTGTTGGTAAAACCACTGCCATTACTCGATCTTCCGAAAAGCAAACCGGGAAACGAGGGGCTGGGTGGTTCTGGTCTACGCGTTCTGCGAGGTGGGCGTTGCTGGCGGCCGCGGGATTTGATCCAAGGTGAAAGAATGAGTCTTTGTCCGGTGTGCGAGCGGGGCAGTCTCTCGGATTTCCGGGTGGTGAAGACCCAGCGTTACCTTCGATGTGATGTCTGCGAGGCCACGGTGATGGATGCGTCCTGCCGGTTATCGCCCGAGCAGGAGCAGGCAATTTATCAACTGCATGACAACGATCCGTCTGATCCAGGGTACCGGAAGTTTCTCTCGAAACTGACGGCACCTCTGCTTGAGCGTCTGCCATTTGGCGCCAGCGGTCTGGATTTCGGCTGCGGCCCTGGCCCCGCACTGGCACAAATGCTTGAGGCGGAAGGCATGGCAGTCAGTCTCTACGATCCCTACTTTTATCCCTCAGCAGTGGCTCTCGATCAGACCTACGATTTCATAACCTGTACCGAAGTGGTAGAGCATCTTTACGCCCCCGCTGGCGTTTTCAGGGAACTCGACCGGATGCTGAAGCCCGGTGGCTGGCTGGGCGTGATGACCTGCTTTCAGACCGACGATGACCGGTTCGATAACTGGCATTATCGCCGTGACCCGACTCATGTGGTTTTTTACCGGGAATCCACCTTTGAGCTGTTCGCCAACCGGTTCGGCTGGCAGCTGGAGATACCAAGGAAGAATGTGGCGCTGTTTCGGAAGTGTTGACGTTGCTCAGGTATTCGACACTTCAGACTTTCGCCCGGGCCTTCTTGGGCTGGGAGGGCGCGCATGCACGGGTGTTGTCATGGCTTTTGTCCTGTCCTGTTCAGAAGGTCGACAGGCCGGTGGCCTCCATAATCCGGTAGCGCCAGTAACGAAGCCGGGATTCGTTGGCCCAGCGCTCGTAGGGCCGGCTCATCACCGGATCGTCGTCAG
>JAXHUV010000082.1:0-9791 GCA_034189445.1 Pseudomonadota bacterium | reverse complement strand
AAGCGAGTGTCTTTACCTTGTGTGTTCATCATATTCTTCACCGATGGTGGGATAGGTTCGACTGGAACCCAGGAAAACCCTCTTCCTTGATAAAAAGTGATTAGACGGACTCAATCTGCGTGTGTCATATTGGCATACTTAATTGCCTTAATCAACCTTGTGTGCCACTTTGGCGCACACCATTTAAAAGGTGCTCTGCTGAACAGGTCGCAAAGCGAACATTCAGATCCGAGCACGAATGCCTTATTTTAACAATCTTATGTGACATCCACATTGGGGCAAGTCAGGAGCTCTCATTGCATTAGCAATTTGGGCCTATTTTAGTAAACTACGGACCTGCGAATAGTGGGCGGAAAACCAATTTCCGATTGCGTCGTCGGTATTGAATTTGCACTCTTTTGCAAGCAAGGACCCCAGGCGACTCTGCCAAAAAACGTTGTCCTCCTACTAACCCGAACGTTTCATAAACACCCAGAATACACATTCAACTCTTTCCACCAGGCCCCCATAATTGGTGTAACTCCCATTCTATTAATGGGTTGAGAAAGGTTCGCCTTTTTTATGAATTTTCCGGGATAGAGAGGCATTAGGCGACAACATGAGACTTTTGTCCGGATGTTACTGCTTCGCCGTAACCTGCCTGACAGGAAAGCTGCCAAGCTCCGGCAAAATGTCGCTGCTGACTTCCCAGCGCTTGGATCCGTTGGCGGCCACGGTGAAATGAAGCTGGTTTGAACCGTCCTTAATCCGGTAAAGTTTGTCTTCAGGTTCAGGACTCCGCAACACCGTCTCGGCGAGGGGAGTCCTTTTGATTTCATGGCGTTTCATTGCGATCCATTTGTTTGTATAGCTGAGTTCGCCTTTGAAATTACCATACAAACCGCTATACACAACGGGGCCCGATACGCAGGGATCTATAAGGGTGTATAAGGATAGGTATTAGATACAAGACATTGATAAAAAAGGCTATAATGGAGATTATAGGACTTAGAAGGATAGTGGTTTGGAGCGGGTGAAGGGAATCGAACCCTCGTATGCAGCTTGGGAAGCTGCCGTTCTACCATTGAACTACACCCGCAGAAAAATGACCACGAGAGCAATATAAGCGGTCAGCCCGGCAAGGGGCAAGCATTCCGTATGGAGCAATAATGGATCCCACCCTGACTCTGATTGGCGCCCTGATGCTGGTCATCAGTATTGTACTCAGCCCGCTTTCAAGCCGGGTGGGCCTGCCTGTGCTGCTGATCTTTCTGATAGTTGGCATGATGATGGGCGAGGACGGCCCGGGGGGTATTCAGTTCGACGATTTCGAGCTGGCCTTCCTGATCGCCAACCTGGCGCTAGGCGTGATCCTGCTGGACGGTGGCATGCGCACCCGGGCGGAAACCTTCCGGGTAGGTCTGAAACCAGCACTGGTGCTTGCAACCTTCGGCGTCTTCATGACTGCCGCCGGCGCGGCAGTGGTCGCCCGATGGGTATTCGACCTGGAATGGCTGACCGCCCTGCTCATTGGCGCCATCATTTCCTCCACCGATGCCGCCGCCGTATTTTCCCTGCTTCAGGGTCGGGGCCTGCACCTGAACGAGCGGGTCAGTGCCACTCTGGAAATCGAATCCGGCAGCAACGATCCCATGGCGATTTTCCTCACCCTGATGCTGGTCACGCTGATTGGTAACGACGGCAACCACGCGGGCTGGGCCGCCCTGACCATGCTGGTGCAACAGTTCGGCATCGGCGCCGTTGCGGGGGTTATCGGCGGCTTTGCGGTGGTGGAGCTGGCCAACCGCATCCGTCTGACGCCATCCCTGTACCCTTTATTGGTGGTAGCGGCGGGCATCTCTGTTTTTTCCGCCACCAACGCCCTTGGCGGTAGCGGGTTTCTGGCCATTTACCTGGCCGGTGTGGTGATCGGTAACCGCCACGTACGGATGATGCCGATGATCCTTCAGGTCCACGATGGCCTGGCCTGGCTGGCCCAGTTGTGCCTGTTCCTGATGCTGGGGCTGCTGGTTACTCCATCGGACCTGATTCCGTTGGCCGGCGGGGGGCTGATACTGGCCCTCGCCCTGATCTTCATTATCCGCCCACTGACGGTTATATTTACCCTCTGGCCATTTGCCTTTAGCCGTCGCGAGCTGGGCTTTATCAGCTGGGTTGGCCTGAGGGGCGCAGTACCGATTGTCCTGGCCCTGTTTCCGATCATCGCGGACTTGCCGGAAGCTCAACTGGTGTTCCACGTTGCCTTTTTTATCGTCCTGGTCTCTCTTCTGGTGCAGGGCACCACCATGGCACCCCTGGCCCGGAAACTTCGCCTGGAGGTGCCGGCGGGAGAAGACCCCTATCGAAGGCTACCCCTGGATGCTCCTGCCGCAGGTGACCACGAGTTGATGCTGTTCCCGCTGCGCGGCGACATCTGGCAGACGCCACGCCGGCTAGGCCAGTTGCGCTTTCCGGAGAACACGGCCGTGGCCGGAGTATTCCGTAATCAGGTCTGCCTGCAACCAAACGCAGATCTGGAAGTATCCAGTGGCGACATGGTGGCGATGTTCGCAACCCCCAGCGTGTTGCCGGAACTCGGCAAGGCTCTCAGCGGCAGGCACGCGCCCAAGTACCTGGCCGAACGAGCGTTCTTTGGTGATTTCGTACTTAACGGCGAGGCCCTGCTGGGCGATGTCGAGCAGGTTTACGGTATCGAATTTGACGACCTGCCCCCGGAACTGTCTCTGGCCGAATGTTTTGCCAGACGAACCAAAGGCCACCCGGTGGTTGGTGATCTGGTGATCCTTGGCCCGGTGACACTGGTTGCCCGGGCCACCAACGCCGACAAGGTAACCAAGGTGGGCCTGAAGATGGACAGATCACAAAATGACTGAACAGCGAACCAGATAACCAAAAGAGTTAACAAAATCCCTTAACAGATTCCTTGCGGGCTATGGTATAAACACCTGTACAAAATTTAATCGTTGGTAAGTTAAGGACATGAGTATCTTCCGCGCCCTGCTATCCACCTTCGCCCTGCTTTGCCTGGCGGTCGCTTCTGACGCTTCCGCCACCGATTTGCTGGCCAGAGCCGACACCAGAATGCCGGTTGCCACCCTATATGAGCCCGCGGATATTCAGAGCGTCAGCAGGGTGGTCGTCCGCAAGGGCGAGCGTCGCCTGTACCTGATGGATGGAGAGGACGTGGTTCGCAGCTACCGCATTTCCCTGGGCGACAACCCGGAAGGCCACAAGTTGTATGAGGGCGACGAGCGCACCCCCGAAGGTGACTACACACTGGACTGGCGCAATGCCGAAAGCGATTTCTACAAATCCATCCACATTTCCTACCCCAGTGAACGGGACCGTGAACTGGCATCGGCCTGGGGCCTGAACCCCGGCGGCAGCATCATGATTCATGGCCTTCCCAATGATGTGGGCGACCTGGCCTTCGCCTACGCTGGTCTGGACTGGACCGATGGCTGTATCGCTGTGACCAACAAAGAGATGGACGAAATCTGGCAGTTGGTGCCCAATGGAACCACGATCAGCATTCAACCCTGAAGCAACCCTTGTAATAGTATTAACTTGTCGTCATAAGCTAAGAATATTTACCTATCCTCAGTTAACATTCTGCCTTACAGTGCTTTACACTGTTTAACGACTCCGATAGTCAGTGCCTGGCAACTTGTCAGGCGCAGGTTGACAGGAAGTCGTCTATACTGACTTCGGATCACAGGAAATAACTCGACCAATAAGGGGATTTATAATGCGTAAACTGACGATCGCCGGAATTGCACTGGCCACTGCTCTGACTGCAGGTTGTGCCACTACTGATCAGGCCGCCATTGACGAAATCAATGCAACCGCCGGCTCCGCTGAGCGCACGGCTGAAAATGCACTGAACACCGCTAACAGCGCTGCCAGCTCCGCTCGCACTGCTCAGCGTACTGCAGACGAAGCTCTGGCCGCTGCTCGCGCAGCCCAGAAGGCTGCCGACCAAGCAAACGAGCGTGCCAAGCGTATGCTTGAGCGTGCCAGCCAGAAGTAAGGCTGATACGTAACAGAAAGGCCGGCAATGCCGGCCTTTTTTATGTCCCGGATTTATCCGAACCTGGCTTATCAGGCGTAAGAGGCTTGTTTTCCTTCAGGAACGTGGTCATCAGCTCCATTGGCAGCGGGAATACAATGGTGGATGAGTTGGTGCTACTCATATCCGCCAGGGTCTGAAGGTACCGCAACTGCATTGATCCCGAGTTTCTGGACATAACATCCGCAGCTTCCACCAGCTTCTTCGACGCCTGCAATTCGCCTTCGGCGTGGATGACCTTGGCACGGCGCTCACGCTCGGCCTCCGCCTGACGGGCAATGGCGCGAATCATCGACTCGTTGAGATCTATATGTTTGATTTCCACGTTGGCCACCTTGATGCCCCATTCCTCGGTCTGGGCATCGATGATTTCCTGGATATCGGAATTAAGCTTGTCCCGCTCTGACAGCATTTCGTCGAGGTCATGCTTGCCAAGCACCGAACGCAGTGTCGTTTGTGCCAGTTGGCTAGTAGCCGAGTTGAAATCCTCAACCCGGATGATCGCTCGCTCCGGATCCACTACCCGATAATAGAGCACGGCATTTACCCGAACCGTGACGTTATCCTTGGAAATCACGTCCTGACCGGGCACATCCAGTACAATGACCCGCAGGTCGACCCGTACCATCTTTTGGATACCCGGGATTATGATCATCAGGCCTGGGCCTTTCACTCCCTGGAATCGTCCGAGGAAGAAGACAACGCCACGTTCATACTCCGGCATAATCTTGATGGCCGAACCAAGAATCAGGAGCAACACCACGATAGGTGCAAGATAGGGAACCAATTCGCCAATCATACGGCCTCCTTGTTTTGCCGTTCGTCTCTGTTTGCCGGGTCAGCCGTTGTTCGGGATGACCCTGACAGTTACCGTTAAACCTTCGACTGCCGTAACACCCACCCGGTCATCCTTGCGGACCGGCTGTTCACTGATGGCATTCCATCGTTCACCGCTGATCCTGACATGCCCCCTGTAGTGGCCATGCTCTGCGGAAAAATCGTCCAGCGATACACCCTCTTCATGGGTTAACTGTTCCGTGCCACTGACCGGATGCCTGCGGCGCAGACCAATGAACTTTGTGACCGTCCAGAGGATAAATCCGGCTGCGACTCCAGCCGTGCCGCCAATCGTCGGCAGCGAAATATCCCGGTGACTGCCGTCCATCAATATGATCGATCCGGTTACAAAAGCAACAATCCCGCCAACCCCCAATATCCCGAAACTGGGCACAAAGGCCTCACCCACGATGAATGCCAACCCGAGCAGGATCAGCGCCAGGCCGGCATAATTCACCGACAACACCTGGAAAGCGAAAAGCGCAAGAATCAGAGAGATGGTGCCAATCACGCCCGGCACGAAGGCACCGGGGCTGGCCAACTCGAAGATGATGCCGTAGAAGCCGATTATCATCAGGAAATAGGCCACGTTCGGATTGGTAATCACCGACAGCAGGCGGGTGCGCCAGTCCGGTTGGAATCTGATGATGCCCAGACCGGCGGTTTGCAGGGTCATGTCGCCCGACGCCATGCGAACGGTTCGGCCGTCCACCTGCTGCAGCAGGTCCCGGATACTGGGCGACACCACGTCGATGACGTTCTTCTCCAGTGCTTCGTCGGCACCCAGATTGACAGCCTCACGGACGGCTTCTTCAGCCCAGTCGGCATTGCGGCCATGACGTTCCGCCAGCCCGCGGATATAGCTGACCGCATCCTCCAGGACCTTGCGCTCCATGGCGGTACTGCCGCGCCGTTTGTTGTCATCATCGCTGCCTTGCTGGTCGTCGCCGGATGATGAACCAGATGCGGAATCGGTGCCTTCTTCAGTTTGCCGCGCGCCGGAGGCGGGATCACTGTCTGGTTCCGGGCTACCCGGCATGCCACCCATCTGGACCGGTGTCGCCGAGCCCAGGTTGGTCGCCGGAGCCATGGCGGCAATGTGACTGCCATAGAGAATGTAGGTGCCGGCACTGGCCGCCCGGGCGCCCTGTGGGGAAACATAGGTGGCCACAGGGACTTCGGAAGCAAGAATCGCCTTGATGATATCCCGCATGGAATCCATCAGGCCGCCTGGGGTGTCCATTTCGATGATCACCAGGCCGGCACCCTCGGACTCCGCCCTGCGAATGCCGCGGGTAACATAGTCCATGGTCGCAGGGCCAATGGCGCCCTCAACGGTGAGTACCAGGGCAGTCTCCGGGGGCGTTTGCCGGGCAAAAACCTGGTGAGCCAGAGAACCCGATGCAAGCACTACCCCTGTCAACACCATCAAGGCCCAAAGCCGAAGGCGGGTAGGGCTCTGTGATCGCATGGGACGGCGTGCCTGCATAAATACCTCCCCGGATCCGGAATGAATTCAACTCATGGGCATATAATGGCGCAGTGGCCGCGGTTCCGTCCCTGCAAGGCGACACACTTGCACAGACAATACCTCAGAAGTATAGCCGCTGCTCCGGCTCCTTTGCCGATTCCGGCGATTTCTTTTCCACCGTCTTATCCGCGGCCATCCGGGTCACCCGTTCACCAATCATGGTCGGCAGTCCATCGGCCTGGTCTACCGCCCGTTCAATGGCACCGCGTTTGACCTCAACACCAGGATGCCGGCTACGGAAGGCTTCGACTTCGGCCAATACCTGCTTCCAAAGGCGGTCCCGATCCTCACGGGGGTAATCTTCGTGGGGGCGATGCACCTCAAGCCAGACCCCGCCATCCGAGAAGCCGATCTTGACGGCATCGTGCACGACCTGCACCGGCGTACCCTTTTCAACCTGGTAAACGAATCTGGAGATATCCTCGTTGTACATCCGGAAACAACCATGGCTGACCGGCATGCCCACGCCAAAATTCCTGTTGGTACCGTGAATCAGATAGCCTTTCTTACTCAGTAGCAGGGCGTGGGTACCAAGCGGATTTCCGGGCCCGGGGGGAATCACCCGTGGCAGGTGCCTACCGGAGGCTTCGTATTCCGCCCGAATGCTCGCTGGCGGGTACCAGGCCGGGGACTCCAGTGGCATGGTGATTTCCGCATCGGTCAGCGGGGAAGGGTTCTCCGCTGTGCCAACGCCTACGGGATACACTTGCACACCCTCATCGGTGAAATAATACAGGCGGTATTCGGCCAGGTTGATGACGATGCCTTCGCGCCGGGCGTCCGGTAGCACGTATTGGCGCGGCAGGGTAATGGTGGTGCCTTCTCCGGGCAGCCAGGGGTCGACACCGGGGTTGGCCTTCACCAACTCCAGATAGCCCATGGCCAGCCGGTTACCTATGTCTGCAAAGGTATCCTCGTAACGGGTCTCAAAAACGCCGAGCTCACCGGCCAGATCGCCCCGGACCGAAAACGTGGGCACACGGGGCCTTCGGTCCGGCTCTTCCGGAGTTCCCGGATCGCTGGCGGCACCCAGAGGCTCCGCCAACCCGGTGGCTGGAAAGGCCAGCAACTGCGCCAGAGCAAGAAACACTAAGAATCTGAACCACATTGAAAACATTCCGAAAGCATCAGGCAACCGGCTACAGTGACAGCAAGTACCCTCTACAAGTTCATACAGAGTTCATACAGCAAAAGTCAGGAAGTTCTTACAGGTCGCCCACACTACTATATTACGGATTACGACAGCAGGCATCAGCGCCCCCGTAGCGCGCTTTCAGGATATCAACTGACTTATCAGCCAGGGATTACCTCTGCTTTTCAGCATTTTCCAGAATTTTGTGGAAGACCTTGATAGTACAATCGATCTCTTTGTCGCTGATGCCTTCAAGCATTTCCTCACGCAGCACCTCGGCTCGTTGGGAAAGGTCATCCATAAAGGCCCTTCCGGTATTGGTCAGATGCAGGCGCCGGGCCCGGCGATCATTCGGGCAAGGCCGGCGTTCAATCAGGCCCTGCTGCTCCAGGCTGTCCAGCAGTCGGACCAGGGTCGGATTCTCAATCGCCATCAGGCTGGCCAGTTCGCGCTGGGTCAGGCCTTCACCGCCTTTTTTCAGGTACACCATGGTGTTCCAGCGCGCCTGGGTTACGCCCAGATCCTTCAGACGCTCATCAAGTAATTTTCTCCACCGCCGGGTAACCCGGGCTGCCGCAAAAGGAAACTGATCTCTCATTTGTCGTCACTCCATATAAAAAGGCGTGGCCCGAGCCTGGCACAGCAGCGTACTCAGCCAACAACTCATATTATCGGAAAGCCACCAATAGTATGCTAACCATTAAAATAAAAACAGATATGGAAGTAAACATAAAATCCGGGAAAACCGAAAACAACGTCAGCTGGCCTGATGCTGGCGCTCCTGCATTTCCTCAACCTCAGGAAACTCATGAAACTCGGTATTTCGGGGGTCCAGCTCGGCAAACACCGGGGACGCCTCCGGCATGGCCGGCGCGAAGTGCTCCTGATCGCTCACCGCAACATCCTCGGTATGGCTGATCCGGTAGCGGGTGATAGCAGCCAGCAGCACCAGGAAACCGGCATTACCCAGGAACAGGCCTTTCGGCCCAAGCAGATTGATCAGTTCGGCCATCACCACCGGGCCGATCACGCTGCCGACACCATAACTGAGCAGGAGCGTGGCGCTGGCGGCAACAATTCGGGTAGTTTCCATACGATCATTAGTGATCGCCACCGCGATCGGATACAGGGCGGCGGACAGACCCGTGAAAAGCCCCACCAGAAGGGTCAGCAGCCAGGGACTGGATGCCCCCAGAATCCCGACACCGGCTGCAGCGGACGCTGCCAGCACAGCTATCCAGAACATGACCCGGCGCCTGTCAAAACGATCACAAAGCCGGCCCAGCGGCCAGGCCAGTATCATTGCCGCGATAATGGCACTGGCCATGAATATGGATGTCCGGGCGAGGTCCAGCCCGACCAGCGTTGCGTACACCGGCCCGAGCGCATAGAAGCCACCAATCATGACACCGCAAATCAGGGCGCCGATAACACCGGTGAAGGATTCCCTGGCCAGGGTGAAAATCGAGATACGCTGGACCTGTTCAATGACCGGCGCCTCCATCCGGGTCATTGAGAGCGGCACCAGGGCCAGCGTCAACAGGATCGCGGCAATCGAGAAAGGCATAAAACTAGCGGGGTCGCCGATATTTACCATCAGCTGCCCACCGGCGGCTGACAGGTAAAACACAATCTGGTAAACCGCGAACAGCGCGCCCCGGCTGGCATTGGTGGCCCGGCTGGAGAACCAGCTCTCGATCACCACCAGTACACCGGCAATACTGAACCCGGAAAGCACCCGCAACACAGCCCAGAAAAGCTCGGAAACAGCCATCGGATAAAGCAGTGCGGTCACGGCCGAAACCGCCGCAAACACGGCAAAAGCGCGAATATGGCCAACACGACCTATAATCCGGTGAACATAAAGCGTGCCCAAGACAAAGCCGATGGAATAGCAGACCAGAATCCAGCCGATAATATCCGGTGCTATTGCCTCAATACTCAGGCGGATACCCAGTAGCGTCATGAGAAACGCATTACCGCTGACCAGCAAAACAATGCTCAGAATCAGGGCAGAGAGGGAGGTGACCATTCGGGTCATTACAACGGCTCCGGGCGTTATTCGATTGGCTGAAAAACAAAAAATAACAGCAAGCACCGGACTTTGCCGGCTAGCAGCCTGTCGGACTTAAGCAATCGTCACGAGCAAGGTGGGAAAGCGAGCGCAGATTTTCTGGGTTTTGAGGCGCATAGTGGTTCTATGCAACGAAAAAGCCGGGAAA
>JAXHUV010000081.1:0-9816 GCA_034189445.1 Pseudomonadota bacterium | reverse complement strand
GCACCACGCCCGAAGCCGGTACCCCAGCGCAAGCCGGAGGTTGCCAAAGGGCCGGCACCGAAGCCGAAAAAGGGCGAGAGCGAAGCGCCTGCCGCCGTCGAGCCGCAACCAGAGCCAATGGCTGAGCCGGAACCGGCACCCGAGCCCGCGCCAGTGGAAGAGCCGCAAGAAACGCCGGAACCCGAGCCCCAGATCAGCGTTTTTGAACGCATCCGAACGGGGTTGGATAAGACCCGTGCGAGCCTGACCGGTGGCTTGTCGGAACTGTTCTCGCTGAGCAAGAAAATTGACGAGGACCTGCTGGAGGAAATCGAAACCACGCTGCTGATGGCAGACGTTGGCGTTACCGCTACCTCCGAAATCATTGACTCGCTCACCGACAAGCTTGAGCGCAATCAGCTTAAGGACGGGGAAGCCCTGCGTAAGGTCTTAAGGGATGAACTGCATGGTCTGCTGAAGGACGTGACCAGGCCGCTGCGGATCGACTCCGGCAAGACCCCTTACGTCATTCTCATGGTGGGTGTAAACGGCGCGGGTAAAACCACCACCATCGGTAAACTCACCAGGAAATTCCAGAACGAAGGAAAATCGGTAATGCTGGCCGCTGGCGATACCTTCCGTGCTGCGGCGGTCGAGCAGTTGCAGGTCTGGGGTGAGCGCAACAAGGTGCCGGTGGTGGCGCAACATACCGGCGCTGACAGCGCCTCGGTTATTTTTGATGCCATCCAGTCCGCCAAGTCCCGTGGCGTCGACGTAGTGATTGCCGATACCGCAGGCCGGTTGCAGAATAAGGATAACCTGATGCAGGAACTGGAAAAGGTGGTCCGGGTAATGAAAAAGCTGGACGAATCCGCGCCCCATGAAGTGATGCTGGTGCTGGATGCCGGTACTGGCCAGAACGCTCTGAGCCAGGCCCAGGTATTCCGGCAGGCGGTCGGCGTGACCGGCATTACGTTAACGAAGCTGGACGGCACCGCGAAAGGCGGTATCGTGTTTGCCATTGCCCGTCAGCTGCAGTTGCCCATCCGGTTTATTGGTGTTGGCGAGCAGGTGGACGACCTGCGCGGCTTCGATGCCGAAACCTTTGTCGCTGCCCTGTTTGATGAATAGCCCGGAATCCAGCCGCGCGGAAGCCGCCCATGATCGAGTTTCACCAGGTCACCAAGCGTTACGATAGTGATCACACCGCCCTTCGTCAGGTCAATTTTGGCCTGCAGCGCGGAGAGCTGGCGTTTCTCACCGGCCATTCCGGTGCCGGCAAAAGCACCCTGCTGAAGCTGATCATGGTGATGGAGCGCCCCAGCGCCGGTGAGGTAGTGGTCGGCGGTCGGGTTCTGAACCACTTGCCCCGCCGTCAGATTCCCTACATTCGCCGCCACATCGGCGTGGTGTTCCAGAACCACCAGCTGCTGTTTGACCGTACGGTTTTCGACAACGTCGCCATGCCTCTGGAAGTTATGGGTGCGTCTCCCAGGGACATTGGCCGGCGTGTACGGGCGGCGCTGGACAAGGTGGGGCTGCTGCAGAAAGAAAAAATGAACCCGATGCAGCTTTCCGGGGGGGAACAGCAGCGAGTCGGTATTGCCAGGGCGGTGGTTAACAAGCCGCCGGTGCTGCTGGCGGACGAGCCGACGGGTAACCTGGACCCGGCCCTGTCCGCCGACATCATGAACCTGTTCGGCCAGTTCAGCCAGGTGGGCGTTACCGTGTTGATCGCAAGCCACGATATCGCCCTGATTGACGAGATGGGGCGGCGGACGCTGAGGCTGGATCATGGCCGCCTGGTTGCCGGCGGCACCTCGGTTATCGGCGGAGGTGATCGTGGTCGCTGATCGCCGCAAAAGGCCAGATTCGTCTCGCGGCGCCAACAAGGCCTGGTCGCCCTGGCGTGAGCAGGCAAAAAGTTATTTCAGCCATCATCGCAAGGTTGCCGAGGATAGCGCCCGCCGCCTCTGGCACACGCCGGTCGCCAGCCTGATGACCTGGACGGTGATGGGGGTTGCTCTGGCCCTGCCAGTGGCACTGTTGCTGCTGCTGACCAGCCTTCAGGGAGTTAGTGCCGGCTGGGAGAGCAGTGCCCGGGTAACCGCCTACATCGGGCTGGACGTACCGCTTGAGCGGGCAAGGGCATTGAGTAGTGACATTTCCGGGGACGGCCGGGTGGCTGGCGTTGAATTGGTTGATCGGGATCGGGCCCTGGCGGAGTTTCGGGCCTCATCGGGCCTGGCGGATGCCCTGGACTATCTCGAAGACAACCCGCTGCCGCACACCCTGCTGATTACCCCGAAGGAAGGCGCCCGCTCCAGCGAAGGTGTCGAGGCGCTTGTGAAATTTATCGAAGGCATGGAAGGGGTGCAGCGGGTTCAGGTGGACCTGGGCTGGTTGCAGCGTCTGAACGCCATGACCGATCTGCTGGCCCGCGCCGCCTGGGCGCTGGCGCTCCTGCTGGCTGCCGCCGTTGTGCTGGTGATCGGCAACACGGTGCGTCTTTCGATTGAGAGCCGCCGTGACGAAATTCTGGTTGCGAAACTGGTGGGCGGCACGGACAGCTTTGTTCGCAGGCCCTTTCTGTACACTGGCGCCTGGTTCGGGCTTGGCGGTGGGGTTGTGGCGCTGCTTCTGTTGCAGTTGTCGCTTTGGTGGCTCAGCGGGCCCATAGAACGGCTGGCGGGACTGTACCGGAGCGATTTTTCTCTTGACGGCCTGCAGCTTGATGGTGCGCTGGCGTTGATAATCGTTGCAATGCTGCTAGGCTGGCTGGGCGCCTGGGTCGCGGTGAAGCGTCATCTGGATGACATGGAACCGGGTGATATTGCCGGGGGTGGGTGATCCGGATAGCGGTAAAACCGTATTGAAGCAACCGCTTCTATTGGCATAGGTTGAGAGTCAATAAGGCCAAGATGGAATTTCCAGAGAGTTGATTTAAAACGTTTTGCTGGAGGTTTTTGGAACTTTCAGGATTGCTGGCGGTCTAATGGCCAGTTGATATATTAAGAACCTTTGGGTTCGGAGGTAAGAACATGGGTACGAGTTTACAACTGGTTGACAGACTGGTTCCGGGCCAGAATCTCGAGTCTTATATTCAGGCTGCGAGCCGCATCCCGGTACTCACAGTGGATGAAGAGCGGGAGCTGGCCGAACGGCTCCATTATGACGGCGATGTGGACGCTGCCCGTCGGCTGGTTATGTCTCACCTGCGCTTTGTGATTCACATTGCCCGGAGCTATTCCGGTTATGGTCTGGCACAGGCCGACCTGATCCAGGAAGGCAACGTGGGCCTGATGAAAGCGGTCAAACGCTTCAATCCGGAATATGGTGTGCGGCTGGTTTCCTTCGCGGTTCACTGGATCAAGGCAGAGATTCACGAGTTTATCCTGCGTAACTGGCGGATTGTGAAAGTGGCCACCACCAAGGCCCAGCGTAAGTTGTTCTTCAACCTGCGCAGCCGGAAAAAGAAGCTTGCCTGGCTCAGCCATGATGAGCTGAATGCCGTTGCCGAGGATCTGGGCGTCGAGCCCAGGGTTGTACGGGAAATGGAAGGCCGGTTGGCTTCCCAGGATACAGCGTTTGACGGTCCGCAAGATGATGATGACGATAACGCCTACCAGGCGCCGGCGTATTATCTGGAAGACGCTCGCGGCAACCCTGCGACCCAGCTTGAAAATGCTGACTGGTCCGACGACTCCAATGGCCGGCTGATGCAGGCACTGGCGCAGCTGGATGAGCGCAGCCAGGATATTCTTCGGGAGCGCTGGTTGTCCGAGAGCAAGTCGACGCTGCATGAGTTGGCGGACAAGTACGGTGTGTCGGCGGAACGTATCCGGCAGCTCGAGAAAAATGCGATGAAGAAGATTCGCATACAGATGTCCGAAGCGGCCTGAGTTATCAGCCGACGAGCTGAGGCTCTGGGACTGCGCATTGCCGAGCAACACCCGGAAGTTTTTAGTCAGCTTCACCGATCAAAGTAAGTTGAACGGGTAGAAATAGGGTGCGCCGATAAGCCCTTAGCTACCAGGTGTGGCTTGATCATCCTGATCGATGAGAGCATCGGCGGCTGTCCTCGCCCTCTTAAAAGATCGTAACTGGCTTGGTAGCCAACTTCTTCGTACCCTTGTGGTTACTGTAATCCGCTATCGGGAGGAGCGCCGGTGAAAGCGCTGGTAATCGAAGACGATCAGGACGTTGCAAATTATCTTGTCAAAGGGCTGAAGGAATCCGACTTCGTGGTCGATCATACTGCCGATGGCAAGGAAGGCATGATAATGGCGGCCAGCGAGGATTACGACATCATGATTGTGGATCGCATGCTGCCGGGAATGGACGGTTTGTCCATCATCAAGACGGTACGTGCGACCGGAAACCAGGTGCCGGTTCTCATTCTCAGCGCCCTGGGTGATGTGGACGACCGTGTTGAAGGTTTGCGGGGCGGCGGTGACGACTACCTCACCAAGCCGTTTTCGTTTACCGAACTGTTGGCGCGTATCGAGTCCCTGGTGCGGCGTAATCGCCAGTCGGTAGAAACCGAAACGGTATTGCGGGTGGCGGATCTGGAGATGGATCTGCTGGCGCGCACCGTCAAGCGGGCCGGCCAGAACATTGATGTCCAGCCCCGGGAATTCCGTTTACTGGAATACCTGATGCGCAACGCCGGTCAGGTGGTCACCCGTACCATGCTGCTGGAGAAAGTCTGGGATTATCATTTTGATCCCCAGACCAACGTGATTGATGTGCACATCAGCCGGCTGCGAGCCAAGATCGATAAGGAATTCGAGACACCCTTACTGCAGACCGTCCGGGGCGCAGGGTACATGTTACGTGAAGCTGCTTAGCCAGCTCAGGACCTCGTCCTTCCAGCTAGCCTTGCTGTACATGGTGGTGTTTGCCACCTCGGTGTTTCTGTTACTGGCCTTTATCTACTGGCGAACAGCCGGGTTCATGACCGCCCAGACCGACGAAACCATTGAGGCGGAAATCGCCGGCCTGGCGGAGCAGTATCGGGGCCGTGGCGTAAACGGCCTGATCACCATCATCCGTGAGCGTGTTGCCCGCGACCCCAATGCCAAATCCATTTACCTGCTGACCACCGACGACTTCCTGAAGCTGGCCGGCAATATAGAAACCTGGCCGGAAGGCAGCCGTTCCGAGAGTGGCTGGATCAATTTTACCCTGAATGAGTCCGTGGGCTGGACCGGGCCCGAGCGCCTGGCCCGTGCCCGAATCTTCGAGGTTCAGGGTGGTTTGCGCCTTTTGGTTGGGCGGGATGTTGACGAACTCACCAATCTCAAACGGGTAATCGAGACCGCCATCAACTGGGGCATGGGGATCACCCTTGCCCTCGCGTTACTCGGTGGTTTCCTGATGAGCCGAAGTACGACTCGCCGCATTGAGGTCATCAACAACACCTCCCGCCGGATCATGAACGGCCACCTTTCCCTGCGGATTCCAACCCGCGGTACCGATGATGATTTCGACCAGCTGGCAGAAAACCTGAACCAGATGCTGGACCGGATTGTCTATCTGATGGAAGGTATCCGGCACGTTTCCGACAGTATTGCCCACGATTTGCGCACACCCCTGACCCGGCTCCGCAACCAGCTGGAAAGCACCCTGATGTCGGTGGATAACGACGAGGCGAGGGAGCAGGCGGGTAGGGCTGTGGCAGAAGCCGACCAGTTGTTGGCCACCTTTAATGCCCTGCTGCGCATCGCCCGGCTGGAAACCCGAGGGAATTCGGCAGACATGAAGCCGGTATCGCTGGACGAGCTGGTAACCGATGCCTGTGAGCTCTACGAGGCGCTTGCCGAGGATAAGGACCAGTCGTTCGAGCAAAGCCTGGAAAGCGGCGTGATAATCGAGGGCGACCGGGACCTTCTGTTCCAGATGGTCAGCAACCTGATTGATAATGCGATCAAATACACGCCCGAGCATGGTGTCATTGGCGTTTCCGTTCGTCGGGAGGGTGCTGAGGCAGTCTTTGAAGTTCGGGACACGGGCATTGGTATTCCCGATGCCGAGAAGGACCAGGTTTTCCAGCGCTTCTACCGGGTTGGCAAGAGTCGCTCGCTACCGGGTAATGGTCTGGGGCTGAGCCTGGTGAGCGCTGTTACAGAAATACATCAGGGCCGGATTGTTCTGAGCGATACCCATCCCGGGGAGGAGTCGCCGGGGCTAACTGTAGCTGTGAAGATTCCCGCCTTTACCGAAGCCCGTAAACGAATTCGCGCGGCTCAGGCTGAACAGTCGACGGATTCAGCGCCCGGGGAAACCCAAACCGCCTATCAATCCACCGGCGTGAATACTCACTGACTGGAGCGGAACCGGTTTATCCTGGACAGCGCCGGGCCGAGCAGGGCGTCTTTGCGGGACTCGATCTTGTGGGTAATCCTCTCAACCTGGGAACGGCGACGGTTCAATCGTACCTGAATACTGTCCCATTCACCTTCCAGATGCTTCTGCTCCACCGCCAGAAAAGCCACAATGTTATGACGGTTGATCTTGCCAGTGATTCCGTACTGGTCCAGCCGGTAGCCAACAGCATCCACGCCATTAAGTGCCAGGTTCAGCAGTGTTTGGGTATTCATGTTGGTTTCTCCGTGAATGGGCGCTTTCAGAGGTGATAGCTTCTAACGTTATGCTCCAATCCTGGAGTCTGCAACCTGATTCCGCGGGCGGGCGTTCGTAGTTTCCCTGACTAAAAGGTAATTCCCTGGCCACGCTGGTGTAATCCACCTTCCGTATAATTCAAGTTGTGGATTTGGAAGCCTGCGGATTTGTAGCTTGCTTCCCCCTCCAGCACAGCGCTAGCCTTACCCCGTTTTTTTACGGGGTTTTTTTTACCCCTCATTCCCCAATTGACAGAGGACGTTGCGACAATACGTAAACCGCTGAAGGTTGCCACCCATTCCACGTGAAGCCGGCCCCCGGAGAATCATTGGCCAATCTGGTAGGTGATTCTGTCAATCTCCCACACTTTCGACGAGCCCGGTGTTCTAACTACGATTTCGTCTCCTTCGCTTTTTCCGAGACACGCTTTAACAACCGGCGCATGAACGGATACGTAGTCCGTTTTGCCGTATATCTCATCGGGGCCGACGATTCTGAAGGTTAGTTTGTCATCGTTTTCATCAACTAAGGTCACCCAGGCACCGAAGAAAGCTTTTCCCTCCTGAACAGGGTTGTAGTCGACTGCGCGCAGTTTCGACAGACGGTTTCGCAAAAACCGTACTCGCCGGTCGATTTCCCGGAGCCTTTTTTTGTTGTATTGATAATCTGCGTTTTCAGAGCGGTCACCCAAGCTGGCTGCCCACTGTACTTTCTTGGTGACCTCTGGGCGCTCTTTCCGCCAAAGATCATCCAGCTCTTGCTGGAGCTCGGAATAACCCTCCGGTGTAATAACGTTCGTATCCATGGTGCCCTACAGGTAGGTAAGTGCTTTTTTACAGCATCGACGATGGCCGCATGAAGAACCACGGTGCCACTGTTATCCACTATCTTACCAAATCTGTAATCGAGAACCCCCATTTGTCAGGGAACTCTTCAGAAGTGAGCTGTTCTTCCCGTGACAGCATGAACAAGCGAGGGAGGTGTTTTTTCAGCAAACGCCTGGACGATGAAGTGAGCGTTCGCACCCCGGAAGGCTGGAAGTCGGTGTTCGTGATTGGCATTCGCTATCAGGCGCCAGATGAATGACGCCAGAAACTGGCACCTGGCAGCCTGTCGAACCAGTGCTGGTCAGGCTGCCGCGCAGTCGTTGTTGCCAGCGGACGTCTTGCCCAGTACATCTTCATAAAAAAACGTCAGGGCCTGGCTGGCCTGATTGAACCGCGCCCGGGATACCCGCATGCGGTCGCTCAGGTACTCCAGAAAAAGCTGTCGGTCTTCATTGGCGAGCGAGTCGGGATCTTTCAGATCGCTAAACAGCACGAACCGGGTGATCCAGTGAAGGTAGGTCTGCTCGGAACGCTGACTGAGCTGATACTTGTGGATCGCGATCATGATCCGGCCCACAAGGCCCGGCTGGGATTGATCCAGAGCTGCGGTGATGTCCATGAGTTACTCTTCCTGATGAATTGGTATTGTTATTTTGCGCACTCCTTATGACAGGCGATTTACAAGCGCACAGTTTCATGCAGGAAGGTTGACTCTGGCCATGATGTGGCCAGAGTCAGGTGTGGCTAACCGGTTACTTCAGGGCTTCGAGCTTGTCGATGTACTTCTGCATGGCGTCATCGCTGGACATGCCTTTGAGCTTTTTCCAGGCATCAAACTTGGCGCGGCCAACAAAATCCATCATGCCCGGGCGCTTGCCGGACACGTCGCCTTCGGTGGCCTGCTTGTAGAGTGCATAGAACTCCAGCTTTATCTCGTTGGAGGGCTTGAAGTCGCCCTCAGCGGTCTGGATGTAGTTGACGGCTTCGTCAAAGCGGGTTTTCAGGTCGCTCATGTTGATCTCCGTCTGGCTGGACAATGTTCCTGCTCCAATGTTCCTGTTGATGGGGGCGAGTATAGCCACCGGGGTGAACCGCGTCATTGACTGAATCTCGGTATGAGTTTCCAGAAAGCCTGAGAGAAGAAATCATTTTTGGCTCTCCTGACAAATCTCCGACGGACTACCATATTGATGGAAAGCGAATTCGGTATCGTTCGTGCGAAGAAAAACTAAAGGTTCCCGTGGGGTGTTTCCGTGTCACGTCTATCCGTAGCCTTCTACCAAGGTGTCCGGTTTAAATGGGGGCGACTACAACTTGTGAGTTGGATCACGATTTCGTGCCAAAGATTGGCAAAGGCTTGACTACATACAAGGCACCTGGGTAGCATTCCAGAACACTGATCAGGACGTCAGCAGGTTAACACAAGGAAGTGAGTCGAGCCCGCCAGCTTATCTCGGGCAAGACCCTCTCAAGATGTTCTCCTTCCTTTTTAGCCACTCGTAGAGCACGGTTTGCCGTGCGGCGTCGATGGTATTCGTCGTATGAAACCAGGCGATACTGTTACTGACTGGTCTGCTTAATGGAGCAATAGCTTTCAGGCGAGTCCGGCAAAGACGCGAGGGATGCCGCCAAGGCATCTGCTGCCGACGCTCAGAAAAAAGCCACTACCAAGAAAGACTTGTCAAACTATTACGACGGAAACCAAACGAAGTAATTATCCCCTGCGTAATACAAGGCTGGCCCGGTGTCGCCCGGGCCAGCCGCACCCAAACCGTCAGGAGGCTTTTGATGAAGGTTGACTTTCAGCGTTGTCTGGTCTGGTTTCGTATTGGCAGAGCCTTACGCAGAGTGGGGTGTCATAGGAAAGGACATGCCTTTGCAAGAGATTAATCCGGACATGAAAGTGCCTGACGCATCGGAAGTCCCTATTCCACCTCCTCCGGGTGCGAAGTTTATTGTTGGAGGAGGAGATAACTATTGCGCAATGGGGTTGAGAACGAAGCGCTCAGTTGAAGAAGTCTGTGCTTATTACCGTTCCAAGCTGAAGGGTTATGAGCAGGTTGATGCTCCTACTATGAATTCGAAGGGAATCTGCAAGATATATAAAGACGGCGACATGGGTAGTAACCTTGGTGTCAGGGTTGAAAAAGAGGAAGACCCGATGTTCGTTGAAAACGGAAGTACCCTTGTAGTGATAACCTACCCAAACGAAGGTAGGGGTGACTGCTCAAGATAACTGGCTGGGATATGCTGGGGGTGAAAAAGTATGAACGAGACACGGGCGAACCTTGTTTAGTTTTTTTCTAAGCGTTATTGGTCTGACTATTATTATATCAATGGGTTAAGCAAGGTTCGCCTCTTTTTATGAATTTGTCAGGTTGAATAG
>JAXHUV010000080.1:7990-9883 GCA_034189445.1 Pseudomonadota bacterium | reverse complement strand
GAAAAGGACAGGCCCATGCGTTTACTGCTCGTCGAAGATGACCGTTTGCTGGCTGACGGGTTAAGCGGTCAGCTGGAGAAAGCAGGGTTCAGCGTTGATACCACTCACACCGCCAAAGAAGCGTTAATCCTGGCTGAACAGGAAGATTACCGGGCAGTCGTTCTGGACCTGGGTCTGCCTGATGGCAATGGACTGGACGTTCTCCGCAAGTGGCGAATGAACCGTACCCGTTTTCCTGTGCTGATCCTGACCGCCAGGGGGGACTGGCAGGACAAAGTGAACGGTCTGAAGGCCGGAGCAGACGACTACCTGGCCAAGCCGTTCCAGACCGAAGAGCTTATTGCGAGGTTGAACGCCATCATTCGCCGGAGCGAGGGGCGCGTCCACTCACTGGTAAAGGCAGCAGGCTTCGAGCTGGACGAAAATCGACAGAGCCTGAAACTTGCCGATGGCACAGAGCACAGCCTCACCGGAACCGAGTTCCGGCTATTGCGCTGCCTGATGAGTCGGCCAGGCCAGGTGTTCTCGAAAGAACAGCTTATGGAACAGCTGTACAATCTGAATGACAGCCCCAGCGAGAACGTCATCGAGGCCTACATCCGAAGACTCAGAAAACTGGTAGGCGCGGAGACCATATCGACGCGACGTGGCCAGGGGTATCTGTTCAATGACCTGGTTTAGCAAGCCGGCATCCGTCCGGGGAACCCTCCTGGCGCTGCTTCTGCCGGCGGGAATTGTCCTGATGGCGCTTGCCTGGCTGGTGCACGGGTTATTGCTGGACCGTATGGCGAGGGAATTTGTCGAGACCCGACTTAAAGACGAGGTCGCCTTTCTCGAACACCAGATCAAGGAATCCGGTGGTCAGCTCGATACACTGCAGACTGGTGACTACTTTCAGGAAGTATTTCACCACGCCTTCGCCATCCATTCACCCGCACGGACACTCATTTCTCCGGAAACCTGGTCGCCACTGCTGGTGCCACAGATAGACTCCGGTGAAGATGGCGCTCGACACGTCTATGATGCAGAGGTCCCCGGAGCCCCTTCGGATATCCTTGCCTACCGGAAATCCTTTCGTGTCGGCGAAACCCCCATCGTGGTGATTGTCTCCGAAGACCTGGGCGCCCTGAAACGCAGCCAGTCAGAACTGCACGCCTGGACGGCCATTGTCTCCCTGCTGCTGATACTGTTGCTGGTTGCGGTTATCTGGCTGGGCGTTACTCTCTCCATGCGGCCCGTTGTCACCTTGAAGGCGGCGTTGAAGCGGCTTCAGGATGGCGAAATCTCAAGGATTGATGTCAAAGCTCCCGAGGAATTTCATCCTCTGGTACTGCAGCTCAACCAGTTGCTCGACTCCATGGACCAGCGGCTGGAGCGTTCCCGGGATGCACTGGCCAACCTCTCCCATAGCGTCAAAACCCCGATCGCCGCCGTTCGACAAATCCTCGAGGATAACGACCGTCCGCTGACTGACACTCTGCGTCGACAGATGGCAGCCAGGCTTGACGACATCGACAGGCAACTCGAAGCGGAAATGCGCCGCAGTCGGTTCGCCGGGCCACAGGTTGGCAAAAGCGCTTACCCTCTGAAACAGGCACGGGATCTGTTATGGATGCTTGGGCGGCTGTACCCGGAAAAATCTTTTGAAATGTCGACCGTGCTGACCGAAGAAAGGCGCTGGCCCATCGAGGAGCACGACCTGAACGAAGTGTTGGGCAACCTTCTGGACAACGCCGGCAAATGGTCCACAAGATTCGTTGAACTAAGCCTGGAAGAGGATGGGCACGGATTTACCATTACGGTTGTGGACGACGGCTCCGGAGCGCCCGCGGATGCGCTGGACAGCCTCGGCACCCGAGGTGTCCGCCTGGACGAACAGACTCCGGGCCACGG
>JAXHUV010000080.1:0-7890 GCA_034189445.1 Pseudomonadota bacterium | reverse complement strand
CTGATGGCGGATGCCATTGATTTCTTTGGCGACAGCGCCAACTACATTCTGTCTCTAACCGTGCTTTCCATGGGCATGCTGTGGCGCGGGCGTGCAGCCATGGTCAAGGGCATTACCATGACAGTGTTCGGCCTGGCGGTCTGGGCCCGGGCCGTCTGGGTGGTGCAGGCAGACATTACACCAGAGCCTCTGACCATGGGGGCTGTCGGCCTGCTGGCGCTTGCTGCCAACGTGAGCGTGGCCGCAATACTGTTCAAATTCCGTGAAGGCGATTCCGACATGCGCTCGGTCTGGCTGTGCAGCCGAAACGATGCCATCAGCAACATCGCCGTTATGGTGGCCGCGCTCGGCGTGTTCGGCACGGGAACAGCTTGGCCTGACCTGATCGTTGCCGCGGTCATGGGCACACTGGCAATAACAGCCGGCGTCAGCGTGGTACGCCACGCCCGCAGCGACGTCGCAGAAGCCAGGGCCAGCAAAGCGCAACCTAGAAAGCCAGTGAAATCATCACCGGGATGAACGCCAGGGCAAACAGTGTGGTGAGCAACACCGTACCCGCCGCCTGCCTTGGCGAGGTATCCAGCAACGTGGCAATAACCACGGTATTGGCGGCAATCGGGGTGATCGAGATCAGGAACACGGCCTTGTGTACGGCCGGTTCGTAAATGCCCAGAACCGCTGAATCAACCCACCAGAACATGATGGCCACCAATGGCCAGACAACAAACTTCCCGAAGAACGCCAGTGCCGTGAAACGGACATTACCGGCCAGGCCGCGAAAGCTGGTGATGCTCATGCCGATAATCATCATGCCCAGAATGCTGAAGGCGCCGCGCAGGTTATCGAACAATGGCACGAAGATATCCGGAATCCCAACGCCCACCAGATTCAGGGTGGCGGCCGCCAGGAAGGCGTATATAGACGGGAGCTTGAGCACCCGCCAAAGTGCATCCTTGATACTGTAGCGCCCCCTGGCAGCCAGATAGAAGCCCACGGAGTTCTCGAACAACGTGGTGCCCAGCATGCACACAATGTAGAGTCCCAGACCCTCTTCCCCAAACAGCAACAGGGCCACCGGTATCCCAAAGTACCCGGTATTCCCGGAACCCACGCATAAGGGGATGATATTGGCACTGCCGTCGGTGAGAAACTTTTTTGCCAACCTTAACTGCACGACTCCCAGAACGGACGAGATTCCGAATACCAGAAAGGGCAGAAGGATAACTTCCGGAGAAAGCGGCGCTGCCATAACCCCGGAAAACACCACTGAAGGTGTCACGATATAGAGCATGATTCCGGCGATATGGCGGCCACTGGCCTCAAGATATCGACCGGCAACCCAGCCCAGGGCGACCGTTACATAGAGCGGAATAAGCTTGAAAAAAAGGACAAAGGCTGCGGCCATCGGGACTCCGTGAGAAAAGGGGAAACTTCCAGCGACAGGTGCCGGAGTCTATCACTGAACTTTCGTCAGATCGCGATATCGACTCAGTGAAAAAGCCTTAATGATTTAAGTCATTTCGAAAGATTCTTCTCTGATACCATAATTGACCTGACACTCGTAACAGGGTCAACGCCATGAACAGCATCTTCAGGCCAGACGTTTCCTCCGCCCCGTGCATGTTGGGAGAAGACAACCCGGAGATTATCCAGCAGGATGCCGCGCCGGAGTCGGCAGCCCTGCTGAATGGTCTCAGCCGGGTCTTCGGTATTCGTCTGGCAGGGCATGAAAATGATCCGGACGCCCGGTTCCTTGCAGACCTCACCCACCTGTTTCACCTTTGCCGTGTTGACTCAGAAACCTCCCTGGAAAAACACGACATCCCCTGGGCGAACGTTTACCTGGTTCAGTACGGCATACTTCGGCTGTTCCGGGAGTCACCCAGCGGCAAGGTGTCGGTGCACCACTTCTTCTCCGAAGGCGATATGGTCTGGCCGATTTTTGGCCGTAGCCGAACCGTACGAAACACCCTTTGCCTGACCTCAGTAACGCCGATAACGGCCTGGGTTGCTGACTTCGCTGCGTTCCGGTCCGCAATTCAGTCTCACAGTGAAGGGCTCTGGCCCCAGTTTGCCATTGCCCTGACAGAAGAAATTGCTGAGCTGACCAGCATGAGAGAGTTCCGCAAGCACACCATGCCGGCACGGGCACGTTACGAGTTATTGCGTGAAGAATACCCGGAGCTGGTAAAGCGGGTGCCGGATAATCAACTGGCATCATGGCTCGGTGTTGTGCCGGCGACCTTCTCCCGCCTGAAAACCGCGACTGCTAGGGCCGGGATCAGCGGGGACACAGCATAAAAAAGGGCAGTAAGCTCTCGCCTGCTGCCCTGGAAAACGCTTAACGCTTTGTGAATGCTTCAGATTCAGCCGTGCAGCTTTACTGCCAGCTCGGCAACGTGCTTACCCTGGAAGCGGGCAATGGTCAGTTCTTTTTTACTGGGTTGACGTGAGCCGTCCCCACCAGCGATGGTTGACGCTCCGTAGGGTGTTCCGCCATTCACTTCCGAGATATCGAAGAACTCCGGGATTCCATAACCCAGAGGCACAATCACCATGCCATGGTGGGCCAGGGTGGTCCAGAACGAGCTGATTGTGTGTTCCTGGCCGCCACCGGTGCCGGTGGAAGTAAACACGCTGGCCACCTTGCCGTGAAGCTTGCCTTCGGCCCACAAACCGCCTGTCTGATCCAGGAAGGTGCGCATCTGACCGGCCATGTTGCCGAACCGGGTTGGCGTGCCGAAAATTACCGCATCGTATTCCGCCAGTTCTTTCGACTCGGCCACCGGGGCTTCCTGGTCGGCCTTGCCACCGGCAGCCAGAAATGCCTGGTCGCCCATGGTTTCCGGTACACGTTTGATCGTAACATCCGCACCATCCACGTCTTTCGCGCCTTCGGCAATGGTGTTTGCCATTGTTTCGATATGGCCATACATGGAGTAATAGAGTACAAGTACTTTTGCCATCGGGAGAACCTCCTTTGTCTTTGATCGAAGATTTACATGCTAACAATAGCAGGCTCGATTGAAATCGGAAGTTTTCCGACAGGTTGTTCAGTTTTACTGAACAGGCTTACAGAGTGTTCACCATCGACCATTGCGTACATGTGTACGCTCAAGTATTTTGTCGCCATGGAACACGCGGAAGACTCGCCAATGGCAGCAGGCACATCCCCGACACAAACTTCTCATTACCGCATTGAGTCCAGCAAGGTTTTCAAGGCGCAGTCATGCATTATCATCCTGTTGTGAATCAAACCGATAGCGGCATCGTGTGCAAAAACACCCCGAACCGGGTATGTTCTTTCCATGGCTCCACGGATAACATGTACGAAATTATCTCTATTAGCGGAGTCAACCTTGCAGGCGATTCCCAAAGTCCGCCAAACCAAAGCCGCCAGCATCAGCCAGCTGTTCAGCTACCCGTTCCGGATTTTTTTCCTGTCGATGACGGTATTGGCATTGGCTGTCATTCCCGCATGGGTGATGCAGGTGAACGGTGTTATCAGCCTTCCCCTGGCGATGCCAGGGTTATTCTGGCACCAGCATGAGATGCTGTTCGGTTTCCTGTCGGCAGCAATCGCGGGGTTCCTGCTGACCGCCGTCTGTGTCTGGACCCAGACGGAGCGCACCCACGGACTACGCCTGGTACTGCTCTGGGGCGTCTGGCTGGCTGGCCGGATTTTGCTTGCCTTCGGTGCCGGCCTGCCGGACTGGCTGGTGCATGCCGTGAACCTGGCCTTTCTGCCCCTGGTCATGCTTGATGCCGGCTGGCGGATCTGGCATGCCCGGCAGAAGCGACAGCTGCTGATCCTTCTGGTTCTTGGGCTGCTCTGGCTCATGCAGGCAGGTTTTGTAATCCGGCTGGATATAACCTTCAGCCATGGTGCACTGATCATGGCCATGGTACTGATAAGCATCATCGGCGGACGCATCACGCCGGCCTTCACCACCGGCTGGCTACGTCAGCGAGGGCTGGACAGCGCCGCAGTGAAAACCATTCCAGCGCTCGATATGGCCACTTTGTTCAGCCTGATTTTGCTGATGGCCTCACTGGTCGCGGGCGGGCAAACCGTCTCCGGCGTACTGGCTTCTGTTGCAGGCACCCTGATGCTGATCCGGCTGGCCGGCTGGAAAGGCTGGCTGGTTCACAAAGACCCCCTTCTGTGGATTCTGCACCTGTCTATTCTCTGGGTGCCTGTGGCGCTGTTCCTTCTGGCCGGCACCTTACTTGCGGGCTGGCCATCCAACGCCTGGAGCCACGCCGCTGGAACCGGTGCGATTGCATGCCTGATTCTCGGGGTCATTGCCCGGGTGTCCCTCGGCCACACCGGCCGACCGCTGGTGCTGCCCGGGGGAATGGTTCTTGCCTTCATTGCAATTCATCTGGCCGCGCTGGTACGGGTACTCACAGCCTTTGGGATAGTGCCCTGGCAGCCCGGCATTGGCAGCAGTAGTTTGCTCTGGCTGTTTGCCTTCGGCATGTTCCTATACCGCTATACCGGGATCCTGGCCAGCCCCAGACCGGATGACCGCGAGGGGTGACCAGTTAAAATCCTGGAACTCCAGAGCTGCAATCATCCACTAAAGGTCAATAGCTCCTCGCGAAATTCGCGCTAAAGTATCAGGAAATCACTTTGTAACAGAGACACAGGCACCATGAACCCGGATCATTTTGGTAAAGAAGACCTGATCAAATGCGGCCACGGCGAGCTTTTCTCTGGCTCCATGCGCCTGCCGATTGACGAGATGCTAATGTTTGACCGCGTCACGCACATCGCGGACGACGACGGCCTCTACGGCAAAGGCAGCCTGATAGCCGAGCTCGACATCAACCCGGACCTCTGGTTCTTCAAGGTGCACTTTGTTGACGATCCCGTGATGCCCGGGTGCCTGGGGCTGGACGCCATGTGGCAACTGGTCGGCTTCTTTCTGGCCTGGGGGGGCGGTGAAGGCAAGGGGCGCGCTCTGGGTTCCGGTGAAGTCAAGTTCACCGGCCAGGTTCTCCCCACAGCCAAAAAGGTGACCTACCGCCTGGATCTCAAGCGCGTAATCAGGCGCAAGCTGACCGTGGCAATCGCTGATGGCCGGATGGAAGTGGACGGCCGGGAAATCTACACAGCCAACGACCTGCGGGTTGGCATGTTCACCTCGACCGATGATTTTTAGGAGTTAACAAGATGCGTCGCGTTGTAATCACCGGTATGGGCATTGTTTCCAGCCTTGGTACCAACCAGAAGGAAGTTACCCAGTCTCTCAAGGATTCCCGTTCCGGCATCGGCTTCAGTGAGGAAGCCCGGGATCGCGGTCTGCGCAGCCACATCTGTGGCCAGATCAACCTGAACCTGCCGGAACTGATTGATCGCAAACTCTGGCGCTTCATGTGCCCGGCCTCAGGCTATACCTACCTGGCCATGCTTGAAGCCATTGAACAGTCGGGGCTCACGGACAAGCACATCAAGGCGGACACCACCGGCATCATTTTCGGCCAGGGTGGCGCTTCCACCGTGGAACTGCTCGACGCCATCGACACTCACCGTGACCGGGGCATCCGCCGGGTTGGCCCCTACCGCGTGCCACGCACCATGGGCAGCGCTATTAATGCGTCTCTTGCAACCGGGTTTGGCATTCGCGGTGTCAATTACGGCATTACTTCTGCCTGCGCCACCAGTGCACACTCCATTGGCCAGGCCGCGGACCTGATCGCCCTCGGACGCCAGGACGTGATGTTTGCCGGTGGCGGTGAAGATATTCACTGGACGTTGAGCCTGCTGTTTGACGCCATGGGCGCCCTTTCCACCAAATACAACGACACACCGGAACTGGCTTCGCGCACCTATGACGCAAACCGGGACGGCTTCGTTATTTCCGGCGGCGGCGGTGTTCTGGCCCTTGAAGCGCTGGAACACGCGGAAGCACGCGGCGCAAACATTCTGGCAGAGATCGTCGGCTTTGGCGCAACATCCGACGGTGCCGACATGGTTGCTCCGAGCGGCGAGGGCGCAGTGCGGTGCATGAAGCAGGCCATGAAGAATCTGGACGGCGAGATCAGCTACGTTAACACCCACGGCACCAGCACACCGGCCGGTGACGTAACCGAGCTGAAAGCACTGAAAGAAACCTTTGGCGACAAGATCCCGCCCCTGAGCTCCACCAAGCCGCTGTGTGGTCATGCCCTGGGTGCGGCAGGCGTGCATGAGGCTATTTACAGCCTGCTCATGATACGCGAGGGCTTTATTGCACCGTCCGCCAACATCCAGACACTCGATGACGATGCCGAAGGCTACCCGATTGTGCGGGAACGCATGGACAACCAGAACCTGGACCTGGTGATGAGCAACAGCTTTGGCTTCGGCGGTACCAACGCCACGCTGGTGTTCAAGAAGGTCTGAGCCTGATCAGGAAAGCCTGACAGATCGGTATTCAGCCGGGGATGTTCCCATCCAGCGCTTGAAAGCCCGGCTGAATGCGCTCAACTCCGAGAACCCTAGCTGCTCGGCAATTTCCACCAGCGGTTTGGTTTTATCCTGCATGTAAGTCAGCGCCTGTCTGCGACGAACATCTTCAAGCAAATGGGCGAACGTCAGCCCCTCACGCTTCAGTTTCTTGTGCAGCGTGTAGCGGCTCATATGAAGCTGCGACGCCACCACTTCCACACCAACCTTGCCACGGGCAAGCTGTACGCTGATCATGGAACTCACCCTAAGGCTCAGCGGTGCCCGCGCCACCTCTGGCGTCAGAGGCTTTGATGCCATCTGGAACTCCTCCTTCGTGTTGCCATGGCCAATTCGGTCGACGGTGTGAGCGTACACATGTTAGCCGAAAATAATCAATACGACTTTTGAGCAGGATCAAGGGATCGCTCGCCAACATACGGCAAAATGTTTCGCTCCCAGAATCCGCTGGAGCCCCTATGAAAACCCCGGAACTGCTCGCCCCCGCAGGCACTCCTGAACACCTTGAAACCGCCTTCGCCTATGGCGCCGATGCCGTCTATGCCGGCCAGCCCCGCTATTCCCTGAGAGTAAGGAACAACAGTTTCAAAGACGTTGCATCCCTCGGGGCCGGAATCGCAAGAGCCCACGAACTGGGCAAACAGTTCTACCTTGTCTCCAACATAGCACCTCACAACGACAAGGTGCGCTCTTACCTGAAAGATCTGGCGCCGGTACTGGAACAAAAACCCGATGCCCTGATCATGTCGGATCCCGGGCTTATCATGCTGGTGCGGGAGAAATGGCCGGACCAACCCATACACCTTTCGGTGCAGGCCAACGCCGTTAACTGGGCCACCGTTGAGTTCTGGCGCCGACAAGGCATCAGCCGGGTCATCCTCTCCAGAGAACTGGCGCTCGACGAAATTCGCGAGATCCGCGACCGGGTCCCGGAAATGGAACTGGAAGTGTTCGTACACGGTGCCCTGTGCATGGCCTACTCCGGGCGCTGCCTGCTGTCCGGCTACATGAACCACCGGGACGCCAATCAGGGTGCCTGCACCAACGCCTGCCGATGGAGCTACAAGCAAGTCCAGCATAGCCACGACCAGACCGGCGACCTGATTGCCACCTGCGGCAGTGGCGGTGTGCAGCAGGCGGAGCCAAAAGAGATTCTGCTGGAAGAGCCCAACCGCCCCGGCGGTTTCATTCCCGCCTACGAGGACGAACACGGCACTTACATCATGAACTCGAAGGACCTTCGGGCAGTCCAGCACGTGGCAGAGCTGGCCAGGATGGGCGTCCACTCCCTGAAAATCGAAGGCAGAACCAAGAGCACCTACTACGTCGCACGCACCACTCAGGTCTACCGCTGCGCCATCGATGAGGCGGTCAACGGCAAGCCCTTCGACATGAACCTGATGAACGAGCTCGAAGCCCTCTCCAACCGCGGCTAC
>JAXHUV010000008.1:22394-24243 GCA_034189445.1 Pseudomonadota bacterium | reverse complement strand
GCGTTCTACAACGATTTACGGTTACAGAGCACCGCGGAAACCTATGTTGATGCGTTACTTGACGAGACCGTGCAACAAAACACCTCGAGCCTTGCCGAATGGCTCAACACCCGGCTGGTGCTGACCGAAGCAACCGCCAAGGCCCTGGAAAGTGCCAAAAATGACGAAGAAGCGCAGGTAGTGCTTCAGGCTATAGCCACCGGCGGCGGGTTCACGGATGTTTATGTCGGCGGCACCGATGGCTACATGCTGATGTCCCCCGGAGCTGACGCAACGCTCCCGGACGATTACGACCCCCGCCAACGTTCCTGGTACAAGAAGGCCATGAGCCTGGGCCGGGCCTCATTTACCGAGCCGTACCAGGAAGCAGGCAGCAACGATATGGTCATCTCCATAGTTGTGCCTGTGAAGCGCGGTGAATATAAAGGCGTTGCCGGTGCCGATATCGGCCTGGGCGCCATCGCAAAAATCCTGGAAACCGTGACCCTCGCCGATACCGGTTATGCCGCCCTGATCAACGAGCAAGGTACCGTACTGTTCCATCCAAAACAGGCTCTTGTTGGCAAGAATATCAGCGAACTGATTGGTGGCAAGCCAGGCCTTGACGGATCCACCCATGAATACAGCAATGAAGAAGGTAACTGGGAGGCCAGTTTCCACCCGATCAGTGCGGCCCGGGGCGCAAAATGGCGCTTGGGTACCTTTGTAAATACGGACAAGATCAAAGCCCCGGTTCAGAGCGCCAGAGTGACCGGTTTAATCATCGCGGCCATCGGGCTGATTGTCTCACTGGTGATTCTGCACCTTGGCACCAGGGTTCTGATGGCCCCCGTCTGGCGCCTGGTCAAGGCCCTGGCCGATGTTGGTAGCGGTGATGCAGACCTGACCCAGCGCCTGGACGACCGTGCAACGGATGAAGTTGGTGATTTGGCCAGAAGCTTCAACCAGTTTGTCGAGAATATCCAGAACGTGGTCCGGGATGTACAACAGGGCAGCACGGAGTTGGGCCACAATGTCCGATCCTTGAGAGACACCGCCAGCACCAGCCGTTCAAGCGTGGAGAGCCAGCAAGCGGAGATCGACATGGTTGCCACTGCCATCAACGAGATGTCAACGGCTGCGGGTGAGATCGCCCAGAATGCCCAACAAACGGCCGAAGCTGCCAATACCGCCGACAGCGATACCCGGGCGTCGCTGGAGACCGTGGCGGCTTCACGGGATGCGGTTCAGAAGCTCTCCAGGGAGATCAACGCCGCAGCGGAAGTCATCGACACGCTTGGCAAGGATGTTGCCTCTATCACCACCGTGCTTGAGGTGATTCAGGGCGTTGCCGAGCAAACCAACCTGCTCGCATTGAATGCCGCTATTGAAGCCGCGCGGGCCGGTGAGGCGGGGCGCGGCTTTGCGGTTGTGGCGGATGAGGTTCGCAACCTTGCCCAGCGCACCCAGTCCAGCACCGAGGAAATCAGCAACATGATCGAACGCCTGCAAAAAGGCGCCACCGATGCGGTTGATGTGATGAAAGCGTCAACGGCGGTTTCCAATGTCAGCATGGAAAAGGCCCAGGATGCCATGGAAGCACTCAACCGGATCGCGGAGGCCATTACCTCCATTAGCCAGATGACCTCGCAGATTGCCACTGCCTCGGAAGAACAGACGTCAGTGACGGAAGAGCTGAACTCGTCGATTACACGAATTGCCGATCAGGGTCAGGAAGCAGCCGCCGCCGCGACGGAGAATGACGTATACACTGGCCAGATTGAAAGCATCGGCAAGGCCTTGAATCAAAACGTGTCACGGTTCCGGGTGTAGTGTCCCAGTCTAACGGCTAAGGAGGTCCAGGCGCCGG
>JAXHUV010000008.1:0-22294 GCA_034189445.1 Pseudomonadota bacterium | reverse complement strand
GCGACGGAGAATGACGTATACACTGGCCAGATTGAAAGCATCGGCAAGGCCTTGAATCAAAACGTGTCACGGTTCCGGGTGTAGTGTCCCAGTCTAACGGCTAAGGAGGTCCAGGCGCCGGGCGGTTTGCTGATCATTGGCGCCGACGAAAAAGCAGTGGTTAATCAGAAGGACACCTCTCACTTTAGAACAGAAACTCAATAATAATCGGATAATATCCAAAAAATCGTAAAAAATTCTTACGACCCTGGCACACACCATTGTGTAACGATCGTGTAACCATCGGCTCGAACGAAACAACGGAGAGGATCAGGCCTGATCAAGACGAGCAATAGTTTGCAGGAAGATCTCGCCGTATTTTTCAAGTTTGGCAGCACCCACGCCGCTGACTTCCGCCAGCTCTTCCAGCGTGCGCGGCTTACGCTCAAGCATTCCGAGCAGGGTCGCGTCATGAAAAATGACGTAAGGAGGCACGCCCTGTTTGTCTGCCAATTCCTTGCGACAGGTCCTCAGGGCTTCCCAGCCGGCCTGGTCGGTAATCTGGTCTTTGACCGGGGTGCTGGGCCGGCCAGCAGAGGCCCGGCCTGCCGTCTTCCTGGCCACCGGATCCTTGCGCAGCTCGATGGTCTGCCGGCCTTTTAGCAGGGGCCGGCACTGTTCCGTCAACTGGAGTGCGCCGTAACCCTCCGGGTCTGCCCGAAGGTAGCCGTTGGCTACCAGTTGGCGGAAGACGGATTTCCATTCATTGGGACTGAGTTCCGTGCCGATGCCGTAGGTTGAGACCTGATGATGGCCGAATTGCAGAATCCGTTCGTTCGTCGAGCCTCTGAGCACATCAATCAGGTAGGTTACGCCAAAACGCTGGCCGGTACGGAACACACAGGACAGGGCTTTCTGCACGGCCACGGTTCCATCCCAGGTTTCCGGCGGGTTCAGACAGGTATCGCAATTGCCGCAGGGTTCCTCAAGCTGGTCTCCGAAATAACGCAGCAATACCTGACGGCGGCAACTGGTGACCTCGCAGAGCCCCAGCATGGCGTCCAGCTTCTGACGCTCCACCCGTTTGAAATGGTCGTTGCCCTGGGAGCTCTCCAGCATTTGCCGCAGTTTGATCACATCCTGCAGGCCATACACCATCCAGGCGGTCGAAGGCTTGCCGTCCCGTCCGGCCCGACCGGTTTCCTGGTAGTAGGCTTCAAGACTCCTGGGCAGATCCAGGTGAGCCACAAAGCGCACGTCCGGTTTATCGATACCCATACCGAAGGCGATGGTGGCGACAATAATCACGCCGTCTTCACGCAGAAAGCGCTCCTGGTGCCGGGCTCGCTGTTCCGAAGACAGGCCGGCGTGATAGGGCAGAGCGGTATAGCCTTTCTGGGCCAAAGTTCTGGCGGTAGCATCCACCTTGTTACGGGAAAGGCAGTAAACGATGCCGCAATCGCCCTCATGCTCAGCTTTAATAAAAGCTAGTAACTGATTGTTGGTATTAATTTTTGGTGCAATACGGTACTGAATATTAGGGCGATCAAAGCCACTGACGAAGTGTCTTGCCTCCGTCAGTGACAGCCGTTCGGCAATCTCCTTTCGGGTGCGTTCATCGGCTGTTGCTGTCAACGCAATGCGGGGGATGCCGGGAAATTGCTCGGCCAGCATGCTGAGCTGGAGGTAATCGGATCGGAAATCGTGGCCCCACTGGGACACACAATGGGCCTCGTCGATGGCGAACAGCGAGATGGAGACATCAAGGAGCAGTTGGGTGGTACGTGGCTGTACCAGCCGTTCCGGCGCGCAGTACAGCAGATCCAGTTCGCCGGTCATCAGTGCATGCTCGGTGGCCCGGGCCTGCTCGAAATTCATGGTGGAGTTGAGAAACGCAGCCCTTACCCCGAGCTGTTTCAGCGCCGCAACCTGATCCTGCATCAAGGCAATCAGGGGCGAAATAACAATCGCCGTGCCTGAGCGGACCAGTGCCGGTACCTGATAACAGAGCGATTTACCCCCGCCCGTGGGCATCAGAACCAGCGCGTCGCGGCCTTCCGACACTTCCCGGATGATGTCACCCTGCAGCGGACGGAACGATTCGTAACCGAAGACTTCGCGCAGTACCTGTTCCGGATCTCGGCCCGAGGTGGTGGGGCGCCGGGTGGAAAGCTGGTCGAAATCCTGATCAAGATACATAGAGTAACCGGTTCATCGGCCTGGAGCCGCTGTATTGAGACATTGAGACGAGTGGAATGCCGGGTTCGGCGCAGTGGCCAATGATACCAGATTAACCCTGGCGATTGGCCAGCAAACCCATGCGCCGAATGGAGGCAAAATAGTGGAGGAAACGCTACAATACCGCATTTTGAAGGACCGTTTCACGCCATACTGTGACAGACACAGATAACAACAGGGCTTCCATGCAGGAATTTGATGCCATCCGTCCGTATTCGGACGAAGAAACCAGCGCTGCTATTACTCGCCTGATCAACGACCGGGAGTTTCTGGATATGGTCGGTCGTTTCAAGTCTCCGACACTGGCACGCTGGGCGCCCAGTATATTGCGCATATTTACCCGTCGCTGGCTCAGCAGCCATTTCGGCCACTACACCCGTGTTGATGATCTGCAGGCAGGACTTTCCGGCTACGTGGGTGAACTGGTTGACAGCACCACAACACGGGTCACTACCAGCGGGCTGGAAAACCTCGACCAGCACGGCGCCTATCTGTTTATTTCAAACCATCGAAACATTGTATTTGATCCCTTGATAGTGAACTACCTGCTGTTTCAGAACGGTTTCCATACCACCCGGATTGCTATTGGCGACAACCTGCTGGCGAACCGGGTGTTTGCAGAGATGATGAGGCTGAACAAGAGCTTTGTGGTGCGCCGGAGCATGACCAGCCCGCGCGAAATGCGCGATGCCTACATCACGCTCTCCGGCTTCATCAACCACAGCATTGATACCAATCACAGCGTCTGGATTGCCCAACGGGAGGGCCGGGCAAAGGACGGCCTTGATTTCACTGATCCGGCCATCATCAAGATGTTCTACATGAGCCAAAAAAAAAGCGGGCTCAGTTTCGCCGAAGCCATGAACCGGTTGCACGTTGTGCCGGTCTCCATCGCCTACGAATACGATCCCTGCGATGCCGACAAGGCCCGGGAACTGGAAATCCGGGCCAGAACCGGCCAATACACCAAGCGTGAGGGCGAGGACACCGAACAGATCATGGAAGGGCTGACCGGTTTTAAAGGGCACGTGCATGTACACCTTGGTGCGCCAATTCATGATTCACCGAATAACCCGAAAGATCTGGCAGGCCGTATAGACCGGGAAATGCATGCGAACTACCACCTGCATGCCTCAAACCTTGTGGCTTACCAGCAGCGCGGCCTTCATCCCCAAGCACAGGACACACCGTGTATTCTCAGCGATTCGGTGGTTACCGCGGAAACCTGGTCACCGGCAGAGATACTGGCTGCCAAGGCCGAAATGGAACGGCGCCTGGAAGCCTGTGATCCGGTCATCCGGCCTTATCTGCTGGATATGTATGCTAATCCAGTGGTCACCGCGCTTGAGGCCAACGCCGAGACATCCGGCCATTCCGAATGAGCCGACACCTGCTTTAAAGTTCAGCCATGCCCGGGATCAGGCCCAGAGCATGGCGCCCATTTCCAGCGGATGGGTCAGCGATTCATGATACGGATACATCCGCAGCCTGAGGGTCTGCAAGCCAGGATAAGGTGGCTGTACACGGGTGGCGAATACGGTTCGGCCGTCCGAATCACTCTCTTTCTCCAGAAAAAAACTGTTGGCCCCGGGGCTACTGTGGGTTCCGGTACATTCAGGGTTGACCAGGCATTCCACCCGAACATCATCCGCTGACAGGCCATTGAGCGCCGTCTCCACACGAAGTTCCACGGCACCGTCATGGGGGCAAGAGGGTTCCACGCAGCCATCGACCCGCAATTCCACACCAGGCCAAGCGTGCCTTACCCTTGCCTTCCAGTCTGCCAGCCTCTTCGCGACCCGACCGCCATCGGCTATCAATAGCGCCCCTTGGGTCGAGGCCGGGTGGTAATAATTATTCACGTAATCCATCACCATACGCTGGGCATTGAACCTGGGTGTAATGGATTTCATCGAAGCCTTGGAGCATTTGACCCAGCCCTTCGAAAAGCCCTGTGACGCCCGGTTGTAATACAGCGGGACCACTTCGAATTCAATCAGATCGATCAGGTCCCGGGCTTCTTCCTCATTCCGGAATTCCGGGTCCAGCCCGGTATCCCGTGGCGGAATCGCCCAGCCGTTTTTGCCGTCGTAACCTTCACCCCACCAGCCATCAAGCACACTGAGATTGAGGGCGCCGTTCAGAGCAGCTTTTTCGCCAGAGGTGCCACTGGCTTCCTTCGGGTATTCGGGGGTGTTGAGCCAGACATCCACGCCACTGAGCAACCGGCGGGCCATGGCCTGGTCATAGTTCTCCAGCAGGATCAGGTGCCCCATCAACGACGGGTGCATCGACAGATCATGGATCACCTTGATCAACTGCTGTCCGGGTTTATCCCTTGGGTGGGCCTTGCCGGCGAAAACCAGTACCACCGGGCGATCCGGATTGGTGAGAATCCGCTCCAGGCGCTCCAGGTCCGAAAAGATCAGTGTGGCCCGCTTGTAGGTGGCAAACCGACGGGCAAAGCCAATCACCAAGGTGTCTTTTTCCGAGGAGATCAGCTGCCGGGTCATCCTGTCGGTCACCGAGTGGCCGGTACCGTTGCGTTTATGCTGACGTTTCAGCCGCCGGACAATGTACTCCCCCATTTGCTGTTTAAGGGCCTTGTGAACGCTCCAGTAGTGATAATCCGGAATCCGGTCGATAAATTCCCAGAAATCCGGATTTATCAGTTCGCTTTTCCAGGTAGGCGCCTGGATATCGAACAGGCTGGACCATTCCGGCGCAAGAAAGGTGGGTACATGCACACCATTGGTGATGTAGCCTATCGGGTTTTCTTCTGCCGGCACCTGGGGCCAGATATCGCCTTCCATAAGCGAGGCAACGCCGCCATGAATGCGGCTGACGCCGTTGTGGAAACGCGACCCCCGCAAGCCAAGGCTGGTCATGTTGAAACTGTCACCACTATTCTTGGCACCCAGGGCGAAGACCTGGTCAAAATCCAGTCCGGCCTCTTCGAGGTAACGGCCAAGGGCATGCTGAACCAGAGCCCGGGGGAAAATGTCGTGGCCGGCGGGCACCGGTGTGTGAGTGGTAAACAGAGTGGCCCCTGCGACGGCTTCCAGTGCAGCGTCAAAACTCAGGCCGGTGGCCATAATGTGCCGGCAACGTTCAAGGATCTGGAAAGCCGCATGGCCTTCATTGATGTGCCAGACAGTCGGTTTGAAGTTCAGGGCTTCGAGTACCCGGGCACCACCGATGCCAAGCAGGATTTCCTGACTGATCCGGGTGGATTCGTCGCCACCGTACAGTTGCAGTGTCAGTTCCTGGTCCTCGGGGCTGTTTTCCTTGGTATGACTGTCCAGCAGGTACAGGCGGATATGGCCAACCCGGGCCTCCCATACCCTTGCAACCACATCCCGCTCAGGAAAAGGAACGGAGACCTTGAGTAACTGCCCGTCTTTTTCAACCGGTGTTATTGGCAGTTCATCACTGGAATGGGACTGATAACGGGCAATCTGCTGGCCATGGGCGTCAATGCTTTGGATGAAGTAGCCCTGCTGATACAAGAGACCAACGGCGACGAAGGGCAGGGCGAGATCGCTGGCCGCCTTGCAGTGATCGCCTGCCAGTATTCCCAGGCCACCGGAATAGATCGGGAAACTCTCGTGAAAACCAAATTCGGCACAGAAATAGGCCACCAGGGCTTGTTCCGCGTCCAGTTTTTCCTTGACTTCGGGGCCAGAACCGGCCTCCAGATAGGAATCATAACTGCTCAGTACTCGCCGGTATTCGGCCAGAAACGCGCGATCTTCGGACGCCTCGTCAAGCCGCTCCTGGGCAACCCTGCGAAGGAACAACTTGGGATTGTGCTCCACTTTCTGCCAGAGCCGAAGATCAAGCCGGGCAAACAGGCTGCGCACACCATGGTCCCAGCTGTAGAAGAGATCATTGGCGAGTTCTTCCAGCCGTTCCAGGGGTTCTGGAATCAATGGGTGGGCCTCGAGTCGAAATTCCGTTGCTTTATGCATGTTGGTTGCCTCCAGGCGTGCAAACTCTCGCACTAATCCAGCTGTTGTTGATCACGTTCTTTGAGAATACGCTGATACAAATCGCCATAATCCCGGGCGCGTTGTTTCCAGGAATAGTCCACCGCCATGCCATTCTCCTGTATTTGCTGCCATTGTTTGCGCTTGCCGAAGCACGCAAGCGCCCGCTCTGTCGTCTCCAGCAGCGCCGGAGCATTCGGTTCACTGAACCGGAAACCATTGGCCTTGTCGATCCCAACGTCCAGAGGATCGTTGATCGTGTCTGACAGACCGCCTACGCCATGCACCACTGGTACAGTACCATACGTCAGGCTGTACATCTGGTTGAGTCCGCAGGGCTCGAACCGTGAAGGCATCAGGAACAGATCGCAGCCGGCCGTGATGCGATGGGAGAGCCCCTCATTATAGCCCAGCGTCAGGGACATTTGTCCTGGCCATTGCCGTGCCAGTTGTTTCAGGGGATCCTCGAAACGGGCCTCTCCTGAACCGAGAATGACAAACTGGCAGCCCCGTTCCAGCAAATCCGGCATCACGGCGATCAGCCAGTCCACGCCTTTTTGCTCCACCATTCGTCCGATAAAACCCAGTAACGGGCCGCCGTTCATCTCCAGCCCCAGTTCTTGCTGCAGACTTGCCTGGCACCGGGCCTTGTTCTTGAGATGGTCCCGGCCATAGTGGAAGGCCAGTTCCGGATCTTCCTCCGGGTTCCAGACCCGTGTGTCAATGCCATTCAGGATGCCACTCAGAGCGTCTTGTCGCTGCCTGAGCAGGCCATCCAGGCCGCACCCGAATTCGGGGTTCTGAATTTCCCGGGCATAGCCGGGGCTGACGGTGGTGATCCGATCGCTGAACGCCAGGCCGCCCTTGATAAACGACAACTGGTCGTAGAATTCCAGTTGCTCCGGGCGCCATAGTGAATCCGGCAGGCCCAGGGCCCGGAAGGTTTCCTGGGAGAACAGCCCCTGGTAGGCGAGATTGTGAACAGTAAAAACAGTGCCCGGCCTACCGTGGTAGGCGTCCAGGAACACTGGCAGTAATCCGGTTTGCCAGTCATTGCAGTGCACCAGATCCGGCTTCCAGTTCAATCCGGCTTCACCCATGGCGACCATGGCGCCCACTTTGTCGAACAGCGCAAACCGGTGGGCGTTATCCCACCAGTCTTTCCCTTCCTCGTTTTGATACGGGTTGCCGGGACGGTCAAAAAGCGGCGGGCAGTCCACCAACCAGAGCATGACCGCAGTGCCCGGCAACCGGGTCCGCCAGAGGCTCACGTTGTACTGGCCCAGCTGGAACCGGGCCTTCCTGCGGGAACCGGCCTTGCGAGCCGCCTTCAAGGCCTCCGGGTAACCCGGCAGGAGGATCTGGACATCGTATTCCAGGCGGCACAGGGCTTCCGGAAGACCGGCCGACACATCGGCAAGACCACCGGTTTTCACCAGTGGATAAACTTCACTGGTAGCAAAAAGAACTCGGATCATAACACCGGCCTCAGGATAATAGCGCCCAGCGGCGGCAGGGTCAGCTCCAGCGAGCAGTCACGGTTCATCCAGGGCTGCTCGTCCGCAGGCATGGTGTAAGGGTTGCCGAGGTTACTGCCACCATAGTACTCCGAATCAGAATTGAAAATTTCCCGCCAGGTGCCCCCCTGGGGCAGCCCGATCCGATAGTGATGCCTGGGCACGGGCGTGAAATTGGCGATGATGACCGAGCTTTCGCCTTTGGCCTTGCGCAGAAAACTGATCACCGACTGGGGAGTATCATGACAATCGATCCATTCGAAACCGTCCGGGGTGAAGCCGGCACCATGCAGCGAGACTTCCCGCCGGTACACGCCGTTCAGATCCTGAACCAGTTTTTTGATTCCCTGATGCTCCGGATACGCCAGCAGAGACCAGTTCAGCTCCCGGGATTCGCTCCATTCCTGCCACTGACCAAATTCGCCACCCATAAACAGCAGTTTGGCACCGGGATAACTGAACATATAGGTGAAGAGCATCCGCAACGAGGCCCGTTGCTGCCACTCGTCGCCGGACATCTTGTTGATCAGGCTGCCTTTGCCGTGAACCACCTCATCGTGGGACAATGGTAACAGAAAATTCTCCGAAAACGCATACAGCAGCCCGAAGGTCAGCTTGTCATGATGGTACTGGCGGTATACGGGATCCTGCGCCAGATAATCCAGGGTGTCGTGCATCCAGCCCATGTTCCATTTGAGGTTGAACCCCAGGCCGCCGATCTCCGGTGGCCGGGTCACACCTGGCCAGGAGGTGGACTCTTCCGCACAGATCAGCGTTCCCGGGAAGCGGCTCTGGCAGGCCTGGTTCAATTCGCGGAGAAATTCAATGGCCTCCAGGTTTTCGTTGCCCCCCTGCGCGTTGGGGAGCCACTCGCCTTCCTTGCGGGAATAGTTGAGGTAAAGCATGGATGCCACAGCGTCCACCCGCAGCCCGTCGATGTGGAAGGCATCCAGCCAGAACAGGGCACTGCCGATCAGGAAGTTCCGCACCTCATGCCGACCGTAGTTATAGATGAGTGTGCCCCAGTCCTGGTGGCGGCCCTTGCGAGGGTCTTCGTGTTCATAAAGTGCGCTGCCATCAAACCGGGCAAGAGCGTGTTCATCGGTAGGGAAGTGCCCTGGAACCCAGTCAAGAATCACGCCAATATTGTGCCGGTGGCACTGGTCTACCAGGTAGCGGAGATCGTCCGGGCTGCCAAAACGACGGGTCGGAGCATAATAGCCGGTGGTCTGGTATCCCCAGGACTCGTCCAGTGGGTGTTCAGTTATCGGCAGAAGCTCGATGTGAGTGAAACCCAGTTCCAGCACATAGGGAATCAGCTGGTCCGCCAGTTCGCGATAGGTCAGCCATCGACCGGACCCGTGATGGCGCCAGGAGGCGGCATGAACCTCGTAGATGGAGATAGGGGAATCCTGCCAGTTCCAACGGCTCCGTCGGATAAGCCAGTCACCATCGCCCCAGCCAAAATGGCCCCGTTCAGTCACCACGGCGGCGGTGGAGGGCCTCAATTCAAAGGCTTGCCCGTAGGGATCGGTTTTCAGAAGCTGATGGCCTTTCTCCGTGGTAATGGCGAACTTGTAGAGGGCGCCGGTGTCAATGCCAGGAATAAAGCAGCACCAGACACCGGTTCCATCGTGAGGAGCCATTGGGTGGGAGCCGGAGTACCAGTCGTTAAAATCCCCGATAACGCTGACGGCTTTGGCTTGAGGCGCCCAGACAGCAAACCGCACCCCCTCAACACCACCGCTCTTGCAGACATGGGCACCCAGCACATTGTAGATGTGCCAATGCCGGCCTTCGGCAAAGAGATGGAGATCGAATTCGCTGAGTGTTGGACTGTCCATAGACGGTACTACTCCTGACCAGGTATCGTTTATTGGGCGCCCGTTCATTGGACGCGAAAGGGCTTACTTGAAAAATGATCCCAAGCAAGTTTACGTCATAATTCCGTGATAATGTTCTAATATAGTTTAAGGTATCAAAACGCGGCAAACCCTTGCGGGTGAATGACCGGTCACGGGGGTTTCTTCGAAGGTTTTCTCCAGGGAAGCAGCTAAGGGAAGCAGCTATGCAAACGGCCAAACGTTTCGTCAGTCGTCTCACCAATCAGACTCTCGCACTGGTGCTTGCAGGGGGGCGGGGCTCCCGGCTCAAGGACCTCACCAAGTGGCGCGCCAAACCGGCGGTGCCTTTTGGCGGCAAGTTCCGGGTTATCGATTTTCCGCTTTCAAACTGCATCAACTCGGGCATTAGCCGGGTTGGCGTGATCACCCAGTACAAAGCCCATTCCCTGATCCGCCACATCCAGCGGGGCTGGGGCTTTCTTCGTGGGGAACTGGGTGAATTTGTCGAGCTGTTACCGGCACAGCAACGCATCGAAACCTCCTGGTATGAAGGAACAGCCGATGCCGTGCTTCAGAATCTCGACATCATCCGCAGCCACCAGCCGGAGTACCTGCTGATTCTGGCGGGCGATCATGTATATAAGATGGATTACGGCACCATGCTGGCCTATCACGTGGAAAATGATGCCGATATTACCGTTGGCTGTATCGAAGTTCCGATTGATGAAGCCTCTGCATTCGGCGTTATGTCGGTGGATGATAAACTCGGAATTACTGAGTTTGTGGAAAAGCCGGAGCAGCCCAAGCCGATGCCCGGTCAACCGGGCAAGGTGCTGGCCTCCATGGGCATTTACGTGTTCAGCACCCAGGTGCTTTTTGATGAGCTGGTGCGCGACCAGGAGATGGACGGGGGATCTTCCCACGATTTCGGCAAGGACATTATTCCTTCCGTTATAAACCGCCTGCGCGTAGTTGCGTTCCCGTTCCGCGACCCTGTTCAGGGCAAACCCGCCTACTGGCGGGACGTGGGTACCGTAGACGCGCTCTGGCAGGCGAACCTTGAGCTGATCGGTATCAACCCGGAACTGAACCTCTACGATTCCGACTGGCCGATCTGGACTTACCAGGAACAGCTGCCGCCGGCAAAGTTCGTGTTCGACGACGACAACCGGCGTGGGATGGCGGTGGACTCCATGGTGGCCGGCGGCTGTATTATCTCCGGTGCTTCGGTGAAACATTCACTGCTGTTTTCGCAAGTCAAAGTGAATTCTTTCAGTGAAATATCAGATTCGGTCATCCACCCGGATGTCGAGATTGGCCGCCACTGCCACATCCGCAATGCCCTTATTGATCGTGGCTGCCGTATTCCGGAAGGCACGCGTATCGGGTTTGATGATGCCGAAGACCGGAAGCGGTTTCATGTTTCTCCCAAGGGCATTGTGCTCATTACACCCGAGATGCTCGGGCAGGATTACCCCCATGGCCTCTGATACCAAAACGCCGGTTGTACTATGTTGGCACATGCACCAGCCGTCCTATCAGGATATGCGCACCGGTCAGTTCCTGTTTCCCTGGGTGTATCTGCATACCATCAAGGATTACAGCGACATGGCGGCGCACCTTGAAGCGAACCCGGAGGCCAGGGCGGTGGTCAATTTTGCCCCGGTTCTGCTTGAGCAGATTGAGACCTACCTGATCCAGATCGAGCGTTGGCGCCACGGCGCCGGCGAGATTGGTGATCCTCTGCTGGCCGCTTTGGTGGCGGAGGAGCTTCCGGAAACCGGGACACCGGCTTTTCTGGGTCTGATGGAGAAATCCCTTCGGGCCAACCGGGAGCGTATCATCAACCGGTATCCCGGCTACGCACGATTGGCAGAATTAGCGGGGGTTTACCGAGAAAAGCCGGAACTTCAGAGGTATATTTCCAGCCGGTTCCTGTCCGACCTGCTGGTGTGGTACCACCTCGGCTGGATGGGGGAAACCATCCGCCGGAAGAGCCACTGCATTCAGAGCCTTCAGGAGAAGGGCCATGATTTTACCATGGCTGACCGGCGAGCGCTGCTGGATGTGATTTTTGAGGTGTTGTCCGGCATCGGCCCCAGGTACCGTCACCTTGCCCAGAAAGGCCAGGTTGAACTCTCTGTCAGCCCCTATACCCATGCCATGCTGCCGTTGCTGATCGACCTGGCGTCCGCCCGTGAGGCCATGCCAGACATTGCCTTGCCGGCACACAGTCATTACCCGGGGGGTGAAGACCGGGCTGGCTGGCAGCTCCAACAGGCGAAAGCGGTGTTCCAGCGGTTCTTTGGTGTTGACCCATCCGGCTGCTGGGCCTCCGAGGGCGGTCTCAGCCAGGCCACCCTGGGCTTGCTGGATGACCACCAATTCCGGTGGACCGCCAGCGGGGATTCCGTGGTTCACAACAGCCTTAACCGCGCCAGGGAAACAAACCCGGAATTGCCGGATGCCGGTATCCACCAGCCCTATATCTTTGGCGAATCGTCCACGGCTGTATTCTTCCGGGACGACGGCCTGTCCGACCTTATCGGCTTCACCTACGCGGACTGGCACGCCAAGGATGCCGTTGGCGACCTGGTACATCACATGGAGAACATTGCCGGGCAGGGCAAAGGCAAAACGCGACCGGTGATTTCCGTGATTATGGATGGCGAAAACGCCTGGGAATACTATCCGGAAAACGGCTTCCATTTTCTGGACGAACTCTACCGGGTGCTTGCAAACCATCCAAGCCTGGAACTGACAACTTACGCGGATCTGGTTGCGCACCCGGTCGCTGAGCCGGTTCATCTGCCGCATCTGGTTGCGGGTAGCTGGATTTACGGCACCTTCTCAACCTGGATTGGCGATCCGGACAAGAACCGCGCCTGGGATCTGCTGTGTGAAGCGAAAACCCACTTTGACCGGGTGATGGACAACGGCAGCCTCAATTCAGAGCAAAAAGAGGCCGCCATGCAGCAACTGGCGATTTGTGAAGGCTCCGACTGGTTCTGGTGGTTCGGCGACTATAACCCGGCCCAGATCGTCAACGACTTCGAGCATCTGTACCGCCGCCACTTGGTAAATCTGTATGAAATGATTGGTTACCCGGCGCCGCCTTCGGTATTCCAGCAGCTAAGCCAAGGCAGCGGAGAACCGGCCCGTGGCGGAGCCATGCGACATGGACACGAAGCGGATAAACCGGCATGACTGCAGCGGGCGCCCGGGATCTGTTCAGTGTCAGAAGGGCTGGGGTTCTGCTGCATCCGACTTGCCTGCCAGGCCCTCTGGGTGTTCTGGGTGCGGACGCGCGCCGCTTCGTCGATTTCCTGGCCGCCAGTGGCCTCACTGTCTGGCAGACTCTGCCTGTCGGGCCGACACACCGGGATTTCTCGCCCTATCAATCCCTGAGTGCTCACGCCGGCAACCAGGATTTCATTGATCTGTCAGAACTGCTGCGGGTTGGCCTGCTGGCAGACGCGGAGCTGGCACAACCCATCACCGAATCCCGCCAGCAGCTGCTGGGCATTGCCGCCCAACGGTTTTTCGATGGCAAGGGACAAGCCCGGAACGGCCTTGACCTGGCCGGTTTCGAGAAATTCCGGGTCAAAAACGACTACTGGCTGGATGATTTCTGCCTGTTCTGTGCAATCCGGGAGGTTCAGGGTTCGCCGGGCTGGCTTCAGTGGCCGGAGCCACTGAAAGATCGTGACCCCACGGCCTTACAGGCCTTTATTGACCAAAACCAGACCCGGCTGGCCCGTATACGGTTTGAACAGTTCCTGTTTAATCACCAGTGGCAGGCGCTGCGCGATTATGCGCGGGGCAAGGGTATCCTGCTGTTCGGTGATATTCCCATTTTCGTCGCCCACGACAGTGCCGATGTCTGGGCCAATCGACATCTGTTCAAACTCGATCCCCGAGGCGAGCCGACGGTCGTTGCCGGTGTTCCCCCGGACTATTTTTCGACCGACGGACAGCACTGGGGCAATCCGATCTACAACTGGCAGGCCATGGCGGGAGATGGTTACCAATGGTGGCTGGAACGACTGGAAAGCCAGCGCCATTTGTTCGACCTGATCCGTATAGACCATTTTCGCGGCCTGCAGGCGTACTGGGAAATTCCGGCAGAGACACCGGAGCCCAGGTACGGTTACTGGGTATCCGGCCCCGGGGACCGTTTCCTCCAGACTTGTTTCGATCGGTTCCCGGATTTACCGCTGGTGGCTGAAAACCTGGGCATTATTAGTGATGATGTGGAAGCACTCCGCAAACGCTTTCGGTTGCCCGGCATGACCGTGATGCAGTTCGGCTTTGACGGTAACCCGGATAATCCCCACTTGTTACATAACCACCATGCCCGGGATCTGGTGTATACCGGTACCCACGACAACGACACCACGCTGGGCTGGTACCGCAGCCTTGATGAACAGACCCGGCGCTACGTTAATGATTACCTGGGGACGACGGGTGAGGGCATGCCATGGCCCGTGATTGAGGCTGCGTTCCGGTCTGTCTGCTTCCTCGCAATGGTGCCCATGCAGGATTTCCTGGGGCTGGGAACAGAGGCGCGATTCAACATGCCGGGCACGGTACTTAATAACTGGGCCTGGAAACTGGACTGGAATTTTCCTGAGGAAGACTTGTCGGAAGTTATCGCTGAGGCGGTAAAACGACACGGGCGCCTTCCGCCGGACTGAGCATTTTGTGATCAGTATCAAGAAGACGTTACCCATCTTTCGATATAAAAACACGGGCAGTACCAACAATTGACGTTCTTGATAAGTCACAAGGGGGGGGCATGGAACACAGGCTCAGCAAACGCATACAGGGAAAGCTTTGTCTGCTGGTATACAAATGTGGAATACCCGTGGCAACCGGACAGATCCGGGATGCTTCCAAACATGGACTGTTCATTGCCACAGACTACACGGACGTTCAGTTAAACCAGACGGTGGAACTGGAATTCCGTTTTCCTGACGCAGAGGAAAAGCGGTTCCGTCGCCTTAAGGCCCACGTGGTCCGGAAATCAGACCTGGGGCTAGGCGTCGATTTTGAAGGGGTCGATAACGTCAGTTTCACCATTTCTTCATTAATTCACTGGCTGAAAAGTCATTATATACCCGTTAACTATTTACCGGGTGGGCGGTCGCAAGCCTACTAAAATACATCAGGGGGATTACTCATGGAACGACTCAAAGGTAAAGTAGCCGCTGATGTCCTGACTAACATGAAGGGAGCTGAAAATTGACACTGGCAGCCTATACCTATACCCCGCGGTTATTGCCCGAATCCCTGAATGGATTGGTCGGGTTAGCGTTGGACTTACACTGGACCTGGCACCATGGCACGGATGATCTTTGGCGTGCCCTCGATAGCGAAATCTGGGACACCACCCAAAACGCCTGGCTAGTACTTAACAGTGTGTCTGGCGACAGGCTGGAAGAGCTTGCCGCGGATACTGACTTCCAGGAGCGCTACCGTGATCAGATGTCGGCGCATCGCGAGTTTCTTCAAGCCGACACATGGTATTCCTCCGATTGCCCGGGAGATCTTGGCGAAGGCGTCGCCTATTTCTGCATGGAATACGGGCTAAGCGAATCTCTGCCACTATACAGCGGAGGGTTGGGTGTACTCGCCGGGGATTTCCTCAAGGGGGCAAGTGATCTGGGCGTGCCGGTAATGGCGGTGGGGCTGCTGTACCAGCAGGGGTATTTCCGCCAGGGCCTCAGCAGCGATGGTGAACAGCTCGAATTTTACCCTTACAACGATCCCACGATGCTGCCCGTGTCACCCCTGAGGGGAGACAACGGGCAGTGGGTGAGGGTGGTTGTCCCTTTCCCCGGGCGGGACATACGCCTGCGGGCATGGAAGGCCCAGGTGGGCCGTTGCGAGTTACTGTTGTTAGACAGCAACGACCCCCGCAATGAACCCGGCGACCGGGGGATTACCAGTGAGCTCTATGCCGGGGACCCGGAAAAGCGCCTGCAGCAGGAAATGGTGCTCGGAATCGGTGGCTGGCGCCTGCTGGAGCAACTGGGCCGAAAGCCGGCTCTTTGCCACCTCAACGAGGGCCACTGTGCCCTGGCTCTGGTTGAACGCGCCTTTGACTGGCAGGATGAGCACGAAACCGATTTCCAGACGGCCCGCACCGCAATGAGGGCAACCAGTCTTTTCACCACGCACACGTCGGTGGCGTCCGGATTTGATCACTTCTCCCGATCACTACTGCACTTGTATCTGACGCCATGGCTTGATGGACGCGAACTGGATGTCGACCAGTTGCTGGCTTTGGGAAGCGTACCCCCTGACGCTGGTAGTCATTCCGATGATCCAAAGCTCAACATGGCCTTACTGGCTCTGAATATGAGCGGACGGTTTAATGGCGTCAGCCATATCCACCAGAGAGTCACCCAGACCATTTTCCAGCCGTTTTTTCCTCGCTGGCCCACGGAGGATATCCCTGCGGACTATGTTACCAATGGCATTCATACGCCCAGCTGGGACTCACCGGAATCCGACGCTATCTGGACCCAGGCCTGCGGCAAGGACCGGTGGCGCCGTCGGCTCCACAAATCCTGCCCAATGAGGGGCATCACCGACGATGCTCTGTGGGAAATGAAACGCCTGCAGAGGACACGACTGGTAAACTACCTGCGCCGACGGCTGTCAAGTCAGCATGGCGAGCAGAACCGGGGCTCTGACCATTCCGCCACCTGTGGGCTGTTACTGGATAATGAAACCCTGACCCTGGGCTTTGCCCGGCGCTTTACCGAATACAAGCGCCCGGACCTCCTGCTCAAAGATCAGGATCGATTGCTCCGGCTTCTGGCTAGCCGGGATCGCCCCCTCCAGATCGTTCTTGCCGGCAAGGCCCACCCAGCTGATCTTCCCGGGAAAGACATTATCCGTCGGTGGAAGGCGTTTTCCCGGCGCCCGGATATAGAAGGGAAGGTCGTGTTTATTGAGGACTACGACCTTGGCGTCGCCAATCAGTTGATCCAGGGTGTTGATGTCTGGCTGAATTGCCCCAGGCATCCCTGGGAAGCCTGTGGCACCAGTGGCATGAAGGTGTTGGTGAACGGTGGCCTGAACCTGTCCCAGTACGACGGCTGGTGGGCAGAGGCCTGGAATCAGGATGTCGGCTGGGCCATTCGCCCCGAGGCAACCTTTAATGAACTGAGTGGTTCAAACAACCAAGACCACGATCTTTCAGATATGAAGGAACTGTTTGATCTGCTGGAAAATGAGGTAATTCCGGGCTTCTATGACGTTGACAGCGAGGGGATCCCCCGAAAATGGCTGACACGGATGCGAGCCAGCATGGACCAGCTGACGGCGGCATATTCTGCCAATCGAATGGTGCGAGAGTACGTCGAACAGTTGTACCTGCCCATGGCCGCCAAAGGTAGACAGCGCAGCCGGGAGTCTGCTGAACAATTGCTGCACGAATACGAGACAATAACGCGGCATTGGCCCCGACTGAGGTTTAACAGTTTCAATATCAGCGAAGCATCAGAAGGCCAGACCTTCACCGTGGAAGTCTACCTGGACGGGCTCGACGAGCAGCGGATTGCGGTAGAGCTTGTGGCAGAGCAATCCGAGTATGGGCCAGGAACTGTAACCGCCATGGAGATGAAGCACCCGCTCAGTGGTTCTGTCCACACATTTCTCTACGAATGTACGGTGCCTTCTCGACCGGAAGGACACTATACCCCTCGTCTTCGCGTCCGTGATGATCGGCTCAACCTTCCCCTGGAAAACCCTGCCATACTCTGGCTCAAGTAATCCTCGGCTTCGCCCGAACGCCGGTGAAAGGACAATTACGACGCCGGGGATCTCCAGGCGAGCTCTCGGGATACCCACGGACGGGACACCTCTACCAAAGCAAAGGGGTGCTCTAAGCATAAATTAAATCGGCGTAAATAACAGGCAAATCCGGACCTTTACTCTGGAAAAGAGCGTGAGGTTGGTGCATTTTTACTGATGAACACCGAACGAATCGGTTAAGGGGAACAAGTCATGACACATACAAAATCTTTTGCACTGGCGCTGGCAACCCTTTCAGGCGGCCTCCTGGCTACCGCGGCCCAGGCTCAGGACATGTACAAATCCGGTGTTGGCGGGCTGTACGCCGGCCTGAATTATACCTTCATGAACGCGGAGATCGGACGTTACGATGCCGATACCGGCACGCTGTCCGGAAAGGTCGGTGTGATGGCCACGCCGTTTCTTGGCATCGAGGCTCGGGCCGGTTTTGGCGCCGACGATGACACCATCAACGGAGTGGACGTCTCCGTAGACAACTTCTACGGCGGTTATGCCACCTTCAACCTGGCCAATGAATCCATGGTAACCCCGTATGCAGTGCTGGGTTTTACCCGGGTTGAGGCGGAAGTTGGTTCAGTTGAAGATGATGACTCCGACGTATCCTACGGTATCGGTGCCAACATGGAGTTCGCTCCGAATCTGTCCGGTAACCTGGAATACATGCGTTACTATGATGACGACAATGTTCAGCTCGACGGCCTTAGTGTAGGGATTCAGCTCAACTTCTGATCGTTGCTCTGGTTTAGCGAACAGGGAGTTGATTTGAACCATCTTGCCCACGTATTCCTTGCACCGGATTCCCCGGAAGCTCGCGTGGGTAGCATCCTCGGTGACTTTACCCGGGGGGTCGATCTCTCGACACTCCCGGATGCCGTGAAACAGGGCGTCCGCCATCACCGGGCGGTCGACAGCTACACGGACCAGCACCCTGATGTGCTCGCAAGTAAACAGTTTTTTTCCAGGCAGCGTCGCCGCTTTGCCGGTGTCGCGCTCGATATCCTCTATGATCACTTTTTACTCAAGCACTGGGATCGATTCAGTGATCTTGAGCGCGAGGCGTTTATCCGGCGTACCTACAGCGAACTACAGGTAAATGAACACCTGATGCCGGATAAAATGGCCCGGGTTACCCGGCGGATGGTGCGGAACGACTGGTTCGGGGCCTACCAGGATCTTGAAAACCTGGGCTACGCGCTGGACCGCATTGCCGGGCGGATACGCTTCAGCAACAGATTTACCGGCATCATCACGGAGATTCGCGCAAACCAGAACGAGCTGGAACAGAATTTTCTATCGTTTTTTCCAGATTTACATAATGTTGCAAAAACTATTGAATGAGGTTTGTTAACAGAGCGTCGGCACTTTTTCCTATCCATCGTTGCTGGAGCGGCGATTTATGCCCGATGTCAGCCAACAGGAAACTCCGTTTTCGCATAGTGTACATGGGATTTGCGACGCACCGTCAGGGTATACCCCAGAGTGAGGGGCCCCAGGCGACCAATCAGCATGACGGCCATAATGACCAATTGACCCGCCGTAGCCAGTTCGCCGGTTGTCCCCCGGGAAAGGCCGACCGTACCAAACGCGGAAACCACCTCGAAGGCGATATCCAGAAAATCATCCTCAACAAGAATGCTCAGGGACAGAACGCCCAAAAACACCACAGCCATACCGATGGTTGCAGTAGCCAGTGCCTTGAGCACTGTCTCGCTACTGAGAGAGCGTTTGAAAAAACTCACATCCAGGTTGCCCCGTAAAAACGAACGGGTTGCGGCGAGCATAATGACGAAGGTGGAGATTTTGATGCCACTGGCGGTGGAGTTGGGGGCACCGCCAATGAACATCAGAAGCAGCATCAGCACACTGGTGCCGGTTGTTAATGCGCCAATATCGAGGGTGTTGAAGCCCGCTGTTCGTGGCGTCACACCCTGAAACCAGGCGGCCAGAAGCTTATCCCAGAAGCTGCCCAGTGCACCAAGTGTCGCCGGGTTGCCAAATTCGAGGAACAAGATGGTGCCGGTAGCGAACAGGTTCAGCAGCAGGGTCGCCAGCAGTATGACTTTGACGTACACCGACAGCCCTGACCAGCAACGCTTGTCGAACAGCTCCATGATCACAATGTAGCCCAGGCCGCCGGTAATAAACAGAGCAGTCACGGATAGACTGATACCAGGATGGTCAACGTAGCCAGAGAGGCTGTCCGGCGACAGAGCGAAGCCGGCATTGTTGAAGGCGGAGACAGTGTAGAACAGGGCCTGATAGAGCCCCTCGGACCAACCCATCTCCGGGACCAGAAACAGGCTGAGCAGCACAATGCCGATGGCTTCGGCTGTAACGGCAAACAGGGCAATCGAGCCGCCGGCTCGTCTGGCTGTCTGGAGCGAGATTTCGTTGAACGCCTCCTGGGCAACCAATTGGTGCTCCAGTCTCAGCTTGAAGCCCAGGGCGAGGGCCGTGAGTACGGCAAACGTCATCAACCCCAGCCCGCCAAGCTGGATAAGGGCTAGTATCACCAACTGGCCAAACAACGTGTACTGGCTCCCGGTGTCGACGACCACCAGGCCCGTCACGGTGACCGCTGAGGTCGCCGTAAAGGCTGCCTCCATCCAGGTTACCGGCTCAACGGTCGCAAAGGGGAGCTTGAGAAGGCATGCCCCAAGCACAATCAAAAAAAGAAACGACTCAAACAGGAACCGGGGAGGGTTAATTCTTCCTTTGCCCGACTTCTTGCCTATATCTTGATGAGAGACGATATCCAGAAAATGAATTTTCATAAACGGTTGACCAGATCCTTGAGAGCGTCGAGCTGCCCACCCAGAACAAGCCTGTCGCCTGCGCGGATCTTCCAGGTATGGTCCGGATGGGGATGAGCCTCCTTCAGTCGCTTCACAACCAGTGCTTCAACCGGCTCGCCGTTGATCAGCTCTCCAATGGTCTTGTCAACGAGGTCTTCCGTGGTATGAAAATCCACGATGAAATAGTCGTCGTCGAGGCCCAGGTAATCATGCACCATCGGATAATTCAGTTCCTGCGAAATCCGAACCCCCATTTCATACTCCGGCGCAATAATGCGGGTTGCTCCGAGTCGTTCCAGAATCCGGTGGTGCTGATTTGTGAGTGCCTTTGCCCAGACCTTCTTTACCCCAAGTTCCCGAAGCTGCAGCGTGGCCAGCATGGTGGCTTCCACGTTCCTGCCAATGGCCACGACGGCTGCGTCATAAGTACCTGCGTTCAACTCGATCAGGGCGTTTTCGTCGGTGACATCGGCGATGACTGCGTGGGTAATTTCCTCTGCCAGTCGGTCAACGCGCTGTTCATCCGAATCAATACCAAGCACCTCATGGCCGAGGCGGGTTAACTCACGCGCAATCGTTGCCCCGAACACACCGAGGCCGATAACAATAAACTGTTGTTTTTCAATCATGGATGCGATTCCGGTATTGGTTGCTTGTTTCGAAAACCAGTGGAGGAAATCTTCTCACATCCCTATTATGATCGCCCAAGAGATGCCGTAAAATACCGTAAAATTTATAAGGGGTAGTCCTGATGACGAAAATGGTACTTGAAGGGTCTGGGCGATCCTGATGATAGCGTTTCTTAATATCCTCCCTGTAATCCAGATACTCGGGTTTCTGTTGATTCTCCTCAGTTTTATGATGACATTGCCGGTGAACCTTCTTATGTTCGGCGATACGCCGGACTGGCTGGCGTTCGTGAAATCCGCAGGCATCTGTTTTGCAGTTGGCCTGGCTTGTTTTTTCAGTGCCGGCCGTAAGCGTCATGCACTGAAACAACGGCAGATGTTTATCCTTACCGTTTCGGCGTGGATATTCATTCCATTGTTTTCAAGCCTTCCATTGTTGTTGAGTGATCTTGAACTTAGCATAACGGACGCTTTTTTCGAGAGTATATCCGGGGTTACAACCACCGGCTCCACCGTAATGAGTGGCCTCGATTATTTGCCCGGTGATATTCTGCTGTGGCGCTCCATCATGCAGTGGATGGGCGGTATTGGAATCATCGGTATGGCCGTGGCGATCCTGCCATTCCTCAGGATCGGTGGCATGCGACTGTTCGCAACGGAATCGTCCGAGTGGACCGAAAAAGCGGTACCTCGTACCAACCGCTTGGCGGGGGGGCTGGTGTTCAGCTATCTCGCCCTGACGTTCGGCTGCATACTGACATACTGGGCGTTGGGAATGGACGTTTTTAGGGCAGTGAATCATGCCCTGACTACGGTTTCCACCGGGGGCTATTCAACCTCTGACAGTTCAATGGGGCAGTTTGATCAGCTCTCGATTCTGGTTGCATCGAGCATTTTCATGATGCTTGGCGGTATTCCATTTTTTCTGTTTGTCAGACTACTCAACGGCCAGGCCCAGCCACTGTTACGTGATCAACAGATTCATTTTTTTATCAAATTCCTGCTGGTGATCGCGAGCCTGATCGCTTTTTATCGCGTACTGAACGAGGGCGCTTTTCCTCTGGACGCCTTCGTCCATGCCTTGTTTAACGTTACGTCAGTGGTAACCACGACCGGTTATGCTTCCCAGGATTATTCGCTTTGGGGCCCGTTCGCCGTGGTGTTATTTTTCTTTCTTACGTTTGTCGGCGGCTGTTCCGGCTCGACCAGTGGTGGTATGAAGATTTTTCGCTTCCAGTTATCCATGCTGTTATTGAGAGAGCAGGTACTCCGGCTTCTGCATCCGAATGCGGTTATCGCCAGACATTACAATGGACGAATCATTAGCGGCGAAATCGTAGCCTCAAGTGTGGCATTCTCCTTCATTTTCCTGGCGACCCTGGCGGTAGTCGCAGCGATTCTTGCTGCATTGGGGCTGGACTTTGTAACAAGTTTAACCGGTGCCGCCACGGCGTTGGCCAACGTGGGCCCGGGGCT
>JAXHUV010000079.1:0-10106 GCA_034189445.1 Pseudomonadota bacterium | reverse complement strand
TTTCGTCAATGACACATACAACAGGTCACACAACTCTGACAGAAAAATTGAAAGTTAGACAACAAGACACAGCAGCTCAACAAACAGCAATGACAGAAACCCCAAAATTGCCCAGCTTGCCCACTACTGTCTCGAGCAGGTAATCGGATTTGCCTCTGTTGAGAAGGTGCTGGGCCTCCTTGAGGGCAATCGGGTCTGGTGGATTCAGGTGACTGCTGGCGCGCACGAAAGCGACGGACGAGTCCTGACTGGCGTTGTGCATGGATTCGGCCCGGCGGACAAACTGGCGGAAAGGCTTGTAAAAGCCGACACTCACGCCCACTCGTTCCAGTGCGCGCAGCAGACCCAGACAAACCGAAGTAAGCCCTGAATCGATGGATGTCGGTGCAACAAACAGACTCTTTGCCATAATGGTCTTCCTGATGATGCGTATGGGTCAGTCCGGAGCTGCGGCACCGGCAAGCCGGGAGGCTTCCCTGGCAATAACCAGTTCCTCGTTGGTGGGGATTACCAGCACGGAAAATCTGGAGTCGGGGCTTTCAATCCGGCCGTCGCTGAATTCGCCATGATGGTTGTTGAGGCCCGGGCTGAGTTCAAATCCCATGAGCTTGAGATGGCTGGTGGTTTCCGCTCTGACCCGGGCACTGTTTTCCCCGATGCCGCCGGTAAAAACCAGCGCATCCAGGTGGCTCAGGGATGCCATCATGGCCCCAATGTAACGTGCCAGGCGAAAGCAGAACACCTCAATGGCGGTTTGTGATGGTTCATGGCCATGGTCCGCGAGTTCGCAGAGCGAGCGCATGTCATTGGTCTGGCCAGAAAGGCCGAGGAGGCCACTTTCCTGGTTCAGAATCCGGTGTACCTCCTCGGTGGCGATACCCTTGCTGCGGAGGAAGTCGAACAGGCCGGGGTCGACGTCCCCGCTGCGGGTTCCCATTACCAGGCCTTCCAGTGGCGTGAGGCCCATGCTGGTATCGACACTGATTCCGTTCCGGATGGCGGTAATGCTGCATCCGTTGCCGAGGTGGGCCGAGATGACCGAGGTGGTTGCCGGTGTTTTGCCCAGTAAACGGGCAGCTTCGGTAGCCATGAAGGCATGGCTGGTGCCGTGGAATCCATAACGGCGGATTCTCCAATCACGATACCACGCCTCTGGCAGCGCATAGAGGAAGGCCCGTTTGGGTAGGGTCTGGTGAAAGGCGGTATCGAAAACAGCTGCCTGGGGCACCTTTGGAAACTGTGCCAGGGTTGCGCGAATACCGGACAGATTGACCGGGTTGTGCAGGGGGGCAAGACCGGCGCAGTCCTCAATGGCATTAATAACATCGTTATCAAGAAGCACGGCCTCACGGAAGGTCTCGCCGCCATGAACGACCCGGTGGCCGACGGCGGTTGGAGCAGAGTCCATCAGTCCCAAGTTCCGGAATTCTATGACCAGCGTGTTCAACGCCTGATCGTGGTTGGCTCCGGGGTCCAGCGGGATGATGCCTTCCCGGCCTTCAATTCGGGCAAACGCATCGCCCTGACCAAGGCGTTCGGCAAGAGCGGACACCAGCTTCCGGTGCTGGCTGTCAAATAGCGCGAGTTTCAGGGATGAGCTGCCGCAGTTCACGACAAGTACCGTGTCTTCCATGGGAGTCAGGTTCCAACGGTTTTCGATTTATACCCGATGATTACTGGCCAGCCAGGTGTCAAAGTCGGGTGCCTGCAGGGGATGGCTGTAGAAGTACCCCTGGGAGAAGTCGCAACCTTCCTTTTTCAGGAAATGGGTCTGTGCCTCTTCCTCCACACCCTCGGCGATCACCCGCAGGCCCAGGCTGTGGGCCATGTTGATAATGGCCCTTACCAGTGAGGCATCCTCGGGATCTTTCATGACATCCTGGACGAAGGATTTGTCAATTTTCAGAGTGTCAAAAGGGTAACTCTTTAAGTAACTGAGGGCGGAATAACCGGTACCGAAATCGTCTACTGACAATTGGATCCCGGCTTTGTCGAGCTGGCTCAGAATTTCGGCGGTTTCAATGGAGTTATCCAGAATCAGTTGTTCGGTGATTTCAAGCTCCAGCTGTTCCGGTGCCAGGCCGCTGGTAGTGAGTGCGTTCATCACCGCCTCGATAAAGCCTGGGTCCCGGAACTGGCGGGGTGATACGTTCACCGAAATACCAATGGTCTTTCCGCTGGCCTGCTTCCAGCCCGCAGCAGCCCGACAGGCCTCGCCAAGAACCCACTCACCGATAGGTGTAATCAGGCCGGTTTCCTCGGCCAGGGGGATAAAGCGATCGGGCATTACCATGCCCATGGCCGGGTTATTCCAGCGCAGCAGTGCCTCAACCGAGCAAAGCCTACCGGAAGCGGTATCCACAATAGGCTGGAAATACAGCTCGAATTCCTTCAGTTCCAGTGCTCTGCGCATGCTGGACTCCATTTTCAGGCGTTCGTGGGACACCTCGGTCATCTCCGGCGTGAAATGGGCGAAAGAGCTCTTGCCCTTGTGTTTGGCCTGATACATGGCAGCATCGGCGTGCTGCAGCAGTGTGCCACTGTTGTCAGAGTCCATCGGGAAAATCGCAATCCCGATACTTGTGGTTACGAACACTTCCTGGCCATTCAATAGGTAGGGCGGCGCAAAGGTCTTGAGGATACGCGCCGCTACCTGTGAAGAAGCTTCCGGGCCGGTCAGGCCGGGCAGGATTACCAGAAACTCATCACCCCCCAGACGGGCCACGGTACTGGTCCCCCGAAGGCAGCTGGAAATCCGGCCGGCTGCCTCAATCAGCAGGTTGTCGCCGGCGTCATGGCCCAGGGTGTCGTTAATGTGCTTGAAGTTGTCCAGGTCCAGGAACATCACGCCGACAAGGGTGTTTTCCCGACGAGCCTGGGCAAGTGCCAGCTTCAGCCGATCCAGCGCCAGCATCCGGTTGGGCAGGCCAGTCAGGATGTCGTAGTTGGCCTGGCGCAACAGTTGTTGCTCATACCGTTTGCGGATGCTGATGTCTTCACCAAGTACGAGGTAACCGGTGGTGTCGCCGGATTCGTCCTTGATGGGGGTAACAATCAGTTGCTCCCAGAAGCGCTCGGCGTTACGGCGCACGGTGTGGACTTCTCCCTGCCAGACCCCGACCCGCTGTACCTGCAAGCGGATGGATTGCCAGAGGTGCCGGTTTTTACGGTTTTCCATATCGTTGTCCCCGAGTTCGCCGGGGTGCTTGCCAATGATCGACGCGGCCTCGTAGCCGGTTAATTGGGTAAATTTCTGGTTGGCGAATTCGATACGCCACTGCCGATCGCAGATCAGAACCGAGGAGGGACTTTGCTCAAGGGCCTTGGATAATTTGCGGATTTCCGCAGCATCTTTCTGTTGCCGGTCCATATCTGCGTTGAGTCGCTCGCGCATCTGGTTGATGGCGTCTGTAACCTGACCAAGCTCATCGCCGCGGTTTGAGGGCGTGTTGGGTCTATCCAGGATAAGTGGCCTGGAGATGGTTTTCAGGGAGAGCTCCCGGGCGTAATTCGCCATGGTAGTCAGGTGGCGTGCGACGAAGTGCTGGAAGATCCAGATAATCAGTATTGAAACAAGGAACGTATTCAGGAACTGGGCCAGGAGAATTCCCCCCATCTTCTGCTTGAGTTCATCGTAGACCCGGTTCAGGTCCGCGGTTACCGTCAACTCACCCAGTTTGAACATTTCATTGCCTTGATGAACAAGGCTGAAGCTGTGGGATGTGGTTTTTGCATCCCTCGGAATTTCACCCATAACCAGCTCGGAATCCGGTTCTATTTGCAACCGAAGATGCACCACATCGGGCAGGCTGAGTATGCCTTCCATCTGGGTTTGCAGGATTTTCTGGTCAGGGGCCCACAGACTGCTGGCGAGGCTGGATGCGTAGCCGGCCTCAACCATTTGCATGCGGTTGTCGATTTGCGAGAGGTCTTTGTGATAATCGGAGTAGAGCTGGAGCGCGGAAGCCACCAGTGTAAAGGCGGATAGGAATAGAAGAATCCAGGCCAGCAACCTGAAAGACAGGGGCGAGCCTGTGCGAAAACGTTGAAGACGCGTCGACAGTTTTGGCATGTCTTGAACTTCAGCCACCCGGACCGGTTAGGATATCGGACACTTCCTTTGGTTCCGACTATAGCAGCAGTTTCTTTCAAGCGCCTTGCAAATGCAGGAAAAATCGAAGGAAATGTGTTGTATTCCAGTATTTGTGCGTACACAGGGCGAAACAAATACGTTGACCTGGATCAATACCTTGCGGGCATGCCGGGCTTAACCTGAGTTTAATCAAGTTAATTGCCGGAAGGAGAATCAAAATGTATATGGACGCCGTTGTTATCGCAGGTATTGTTACTGTACTGCTGGTGGTTGGCTTTTTCGTTGGTGTTGGCATCTTCGTGATGAAAGATCAGAAGGAGCACGGGCACCAGGACGCAAAAGCACAAAAGCACGGGCACAAACCTGTCTGAGGGCTTTTTTGGGAAACTCCGGTCTCCCAAAAACACAAGGTAGAAAAATTGGCGTCCCCTAGGGGGTTCGAACCCCTGTTGCCGCCGTGAAAGGGCGGAGTCCTAGGCCACTAGACGAAGGGGACGCAACGTTTTCAACACCTTGCCTTGTCGAAGTGGCGCGTATATTAAGAGAGCTTCGGAACACTGTCAACGCTTTTTTTGAAAAGTCACTGGCGCTGATTGGCGAGCCTCTTGAGGTCGCCGGCTCAGGCTGGCGTCTCTTCCAGCTTCCAACTGAAGCATGACAACATCCTGGATCGCCTGTCCCAGCAGAGGGCTCTCTCCAATCGGTGGTGCAAGCTGAATGGTTGCGCCATGGGTTTTTGCGAGTTCTTCAATCATCGCCGGAACGTCCTTGCGCAGGTGCCGTCCAGCTGCGAGGAACAGGGGTACGATCGTAAACTCGGTTGTGCCTTGTGCAACACCTTCCTTGATGACCGTATTGATGGATGGTTCGGCGAGTTCCATATAGGCAACCCGGGCGTTGTCGACAGACGCAAGGGTTGGCGCGGCAAGCTGCTCAAAGGTTTCACGCCAACTCTTGTCACTGCTTCCATGTGCCAACAGAATAATGCGGGGACTGTTCATTGCCGCTCCTGGGGTAATCAATTTGATCGGGCCTCTGGTAAGTCCGGAATGCCGGCCGCCATTCGAGGCCCGGCAATCTCTCCGGTAATCCCTAAAATAACAGGATGACGTTGAATGTTCGATTGGCAAGAGATTCTGGATTTCTGGTTTGGCGAATTGGACGAGCATGGGCTGCCGGACAGCGAGCATCGGAACAAGTGGTTCCGGTCCGATCGCAGGTTCGACCAGGAAATCCGTCGGCGTTTTCTGTCGATGGTCCTGTTTGCATCCGAGCAGGGGCTGGATCACTGGCGCCGTGAGGCCGGCGGGATACTCGCTGAGATCATTTTGCTTGACCAGTTTTCCCGAAATATTTTTCGCGGCGGTGCCATGGCATTTGACCAGGACCGTCAGGCCAGGAAGCTCTGCCGGCAAGCGATGCGGAAAGGGCAGGATATGATGCTGGGCCCGGTCCACAGGGCGTTTCTTTACATGCCTCTGCAGCATTCCGAGCGCAAGAAGGATCAAGAGATGTCGGTGGAATGTTATGAACAGCTTGCGCTGTCGACCCAGGGGATTCTTGCCGACTTCATGGGCAGCTTTCTCCAGTCCGCCCGGGATCACCGGGCCATCATTCAGAAGTACGACCGCTTTCCACACCGCAACAAGGCGTTAGGCAGAACATCAACGCTGGAGGAGCGGGAGTACCTTGCCGGTGGGCGCCGATTCGGTCAATAAGGCAGTCATTGATTCCATTGTTGTTTGTTTTGATGTGGCAACAAGACATTGGCCGGAATAACCTGAAAAAATTGGTTGACGGCTTCGTCGGGATCCGTAAAATACGCCCCCGTTGCCGGTGACAGCCGATCAGCATTGCGGGAATAGCTCAGTTGGTAGAGCACAACCTTGCCAAGGTTGGGGTCGCGAGTTCGAATCTCGTTTCCCGCTCCAGATTCAGACAACCCGGTCCCGAAAAGGTCCGGGTTTTTTCGTTTGCGGGCACCTGCAGACTCGGCGCCGGATGATTGCGCTACTATCAACAAACTGGAGTAGAGCTAAACGTGCCACTGTTAACGCTGGACTCAGTTTCCCTGGCTTATGGAATGCATCCGCTGCTCGATCAGGCCTCATTGGTTATTGATGCCGGAGAGCGCGTGTGTTTGCTGGGACGAAACGGCGAGGGAAAATCGACCCTGTTGAAAATTGTCAGCGGGGAGGTGACGCCTGACGGTGGTGTGGTCCGTCTGGACGATGGGGCTGTTCTGGCAGTGCTTCCGCAGAACCTGCCTTCTGAGGATGCCCGCACCGCCTATGAAGTTGTCGCCGGTGCCTTTCCGGAAACCGGCAAGCTGCTCGCTGCATTCCATCAGCTGTCCCAGCAGGCTGATGAAGCGAGCCTCGACCAGTTGATGAAGGTTCAGGAGCGACTGGAAGCCCTCGACGGCTGGCGCCTCGACCAGAAGGTCACCACCATTCTCGGGCAGTATGGCATTGATCCGGATCAGACCCTGGATACCCTGTCCGGTGGTTGGCAGCGCCGGGTTCTGCTGGCCAGGGCACTGGTTTCTGATCCGGATATCCTGTTGCTGGACGAGCCGACAAACCACCTGGATGTACCGGCAATCGCGTGGCTGGAGGAAGCGCTGGGCCAGTTTCGCGGCGCCATGCTGTTTGTCAGCCACGATCGCGCATTTATCCGGCGGATGGCGACCCGGATTGTTGAGCTGGACCGGGGGAAACTGGTGAGCTTTGCCGCTACCTACGATCGTTACCTCGACCTTAAAGAGAAAGCGCTGGAAGAGGAAGAGCGGCAGAACGCCTTGTTCGATAAGCGACTGAAGCAGGAAGAAGCCTGGATTCGTCAGGGCATCAAGGCCCGCAGGACCCGTAATATGGGGCGTGTCCGGTCTCTGAAAGCCATGCGCGAGGAACACCGTCAGCGCCGGGTACGGGGTGGAACCGCGAACTTTGCGGTGGAAGACGCGACGCGGTCAGGAAAACTGGTTGTTGAAGCCAGGGGCGCGGGCTTTGCCTATCCGGATGGCGCTCCGGTTATCAGGGATATGAATCTTACCATCCTGCGCGGCGACAAGATTGGGCTCGTTGGCGAGAATGGCACCGGCAAGACCACCCTGGTTCGGCTTTTATTGGGGGATCTGGAGCCAACCGAGGGTTCCATTCGTCTGGGAACCAATCTGCAGGTTGCCTATTTCGACCAGTTGCGTGGTGAGCTGGATCTGACGCGAAACGCCCTGGATAACCTTTCCGAGGGCCGGGAGTTCATCGACATTAACGGCCAGAGCAAGCATGTGCTCGGCTATTTGCAGGATTTCCTGTTCACCCCGGAGCGAGCCAGATCACCGGTCAGCGTGTTTTCCGGCGGCGAGCGTGCCCGGCTGCTGCTGGCCAAACTGTTCAGCAAGCCCGCTAACATCCTGGTGCTCGATGAACCAACCAACGATCTGGATGTGGAAACGCTGGAGTTGCTGGAAGAACAGCTGGCGGAATTTACCGGCACCGTGATCGTAATCAGCCATGATCGTGAGTTTCTTGATAATGTAATCACTGAAACGGTTTTCCTGGACGGATCGGGCAAGGTGCGTGAGTTCGTGGGTGGCTACACTGATTGGCGCCGACAGGGTGGTTGTTTCCCGTCAGAAGAAACCGGTAATCGGTTGAACAAACAGGATAAAGCCAGAAAAATCTCCGGTGACACTGGCAAGGTCGTCTCACAGAAGGCAGGCGAGAACCTAGAAACCGAGGCGCAGCCTGAGAAGGGCAAACCGGTAAAACTGAGCTACAAGCTTAAGCTCGAGCTGGAGCAGTTGCCAGGGCAGATTGAGGCACTCGAGCAGGAAGTGGCCGGCTTGCAGAAAACAATTTCCCAGGCTGACTTTTATTCAGGCCCACCGGATGAAGTCTCTGCCACACTGGAAGCGTTGACGGAAAAGGAAAACCGTCTGGAGCGGGTTATTGAGCGATGGATGGAGCTGGAAGAGCGGGCGAACCGGTAAATGTATATCGCGGTTTCGATTTCACCAGCCGGCAGTGGGACTTGGGCGATCATCACGAGCAAGGTGACAGGGAAACGGCTCGATATCCGCGGTCCCTCATGTTAGTAGCGAGTTTTTCTCTCGGCGCGGGCCCGGTTTAAACCCCCGGGCCTTAAGCTCAGCAACCGTTAATGGATCCGAACAGCTAGCACATCGCATTCTGTTCCATGCAGAACCCCGTTGGCGGTTGATCCCAGTAACAGCTGGAAACCCTTTCGTCCGTGGCTCCCGACAATCACCAGATCCACTTCCTGGTCCTTGGCAAGCCTGTGAATTTCCGATTCCGGCCGACCGACCGTCACCACCTGATTGTCCTTTGTCACGCCATACTGATCACCGTAGGTTCCCAGCTGTTCGCGGGCCGCTTTGTCGAGCTGGTCCTGCAATTCCGTCAGATCCATCGGAATATCGCCACCATAGGCATACCCGACAGGCTCAATTACATGAACCAGCATAAGCCTGGCGCCGTGGACTTCACTCATGGCTTTTGCTTTATTCAGAACCTGCGGGGCCTCTTCGGTAAGGTCAATGGCAACAAGCATCTTCTTATAGGTAGACATCGTATAGTTCCTCCGCACATGGGGTATTGTTGTAAAGATAGTACCTTAAATCCGGCCGAAAAAGTGTAGTGGGAAACTGATGGGTATCAAAATCGGAGCCGGAAAGCATTATCTGACAGACAATCAGGCCAGCAGCCTGTCGGACTTAAGGCTAATCTGCTGCGCCGGTGGGAAAACGGGCGCTCAGGAGATACCCTGTAGGAACTGCGGATGGGTCTCCGCTAAGTGGTTTTATTACTATGGACCCAAGTCGTAGATTGAAGGTAAAGTGATTGTGTCAGCCAATCATGCAGTTTTGGCGGCACTGGTGTCCGGAAATATAAACAAGTTTGAATTTTACGTGACGAAGTTCCGGTTTTCCTGAGTAGTGGCTTATAGTCCGCTATAACATAACAGTTCTGCTCCAATATCCTTCGGTTGCCCCCCGCCATGGCTGGGGACATGTGCAGCCCGCCCGAACGAAACAAATTGACAAGCGCGGCGTTTTTTTTCATCGTATGTTTTCACTATTCAAACAACCGTATGAAATTTTGAATCGAATGATCGGGCAGCGACCGAAATCTCGCTGCACAAACAGCCGTGCTGGTGAACCAAAAAGTACTGCTCGGCTGGAGGCAGTTCCAAACACAGACTGGAGATCAGTTGATGATTTACGAAGGTAAAGCCATCACGGTTAAAGAGATCGAAGGCGGGATCGCTCAGTTGAACTTCGACTTGCAGGGCGAGTCAGTCAACAAGTTCAACCGTCTTACTATTGAAGAGCTCCGCGCCGCGACTGACGCACTGAAAGCGCAGAAGAATCTTAAGGGTCTGGTAGTTACCAGCTCCAAGGGCAGTTTCATTGTTGGTGCCGACATTACCGAATTCACCGAGCTGTTTGCGGGCTCGGAGGAAGATCTGGTGGCCAACAACCTCAAGGCCAACGAAATTTTCAACGCTGTTGAAGATTTGCCGTTTCCCACTGTTACCGCGATCAACGGTATCGCGCTGGGTGGCGGTTTCGAGATGTGCCTGGCGACCGACTACCGAGTGATGGACAAGGGAGCTAAAGTCGGTTTTCCGGAAGTGAAGTTGGGCATCTTCCCGGGGTTTGGTGGCACCGTGCGTCTGTCCCGTCTGGTGGGTGTCGACAATGCTGTTGAGTGGATCAGCAGTGGTGCGGAGAACCGCCCAGATGTCGCACTGAAGGTGGGGGCGGTTGATGCAGTGATCGAGTCTGACAAACTGGTCGACGCGGCTATTGCCATCATCAATCAGTGCAACGAAGGCAAGCTGGACCACATGGCTCGCCGGGAAGAGAAGAAGGGCAAGATCAAGCTCAACGCCATGGAAAGCATGATGGCGTTCGAGATCTCCAAGGCGTTCGTGGCCGGCAAGGCTGGCAAGAACTACCCGGCGCCGGTGGAAGCCATCAAGACCA
>JAXHUV010000078.1:0-10172 GCA_034189445.1 Pseudomonadota bacterium | reverse complement strand
CGGAACCTGTTCGCCCCATGGAGGGTGAATTGGCGAGTGCCTGCCACGCCTGGTAAGTACTCATGAAAATCTGTCCAGACAGCTCTTCGCGGAAACGCGTCCGGTTCAAGCTATCCATAACCGGCCCCTTCACTTCGGCCAGATGAAGGGCCATGCCCGAGTCTTTCATGCGGTTATTGATGGTTTCCAGGCTCTCCAGTGCCGATGCATCAATCACGTTCACGGCCTGGCAAGCCAGAACCAGATTTTTCATATCTGGCTTGTTGGCGATGAGTTCCAGAACCGCCTCTTCCAGATAGCGTGCATTGGCGAAATACAGACTCTCGTCGACACGAAGAACCACTGTTTGATCATCCGTCTCGACCTTGTAGCGCTCGATATTCCGAAAATGCTCGGTACCCGGTACAAGACCAACCACGGCAATGTGTGGCCGACTGGTACGGTATAAATACAGACCGATGGACAGCCCGACCCCGGCAAGGATGCCGGCTTCAACCCCTTCAACCAGCGTAAGAAGGATGGTTGCGAACATCGCGATAAAGTCGGCTTTCGAGTAATCAAAGGTGCGACGGATAGCCCCGAAATCGATCAGAGTGCCCACTGCGATCATGATGGTGGCGGCCAGCGTTGCCTTGGGCAGAAAAGCGAGCACACCTGTGAGTGTCAGGGTGGCCAGGGCAATACCGATCGCCGTGAACAGGCCAGCCATTGGTGTCTGTGCACCTGCTTCAAAATTCACCACGGAACGTGAAAAGCCGCCTGAAACCGGCGAGCCGCCGCTTACCCCAGCACCAACGTTTGCCAGCCCGAGAGCGATCAGCTCGGAGTTCGGGTCAATCCTCTGACGTTTTTTTGCGGCGAGGGTCTGGGCGACGGAAACGGATTCCACGAATCCGACCAGGCTGATCAATATAGCGGCCGGGAACAGAGCCGACCAGATGTCGAGGTCCAGGGGCGGGAGGCTGATGTCGGGAAGTCCGCTTGGCACCTGCCCAACCAGGTTTACCCCGACACTCCCAAGGTTGAAGTACCAGGCCAGCGCGGTTGTCACGATAACCGCCGAAACAGGGGCGGCTTTTGCAAGCAAATCCGCGGCCCGGGTAGACAGACCGAAACCCGATAGAGTTTGCTTCAGATATTTCCGGCAAAGGAAAAGATAACTGAGTGTGCCACCACCGATTGCCAGCGTAACGGGATTCGTTGCTGGCAAATCTGTCAGGAGGCCGCCCAGCATTTCGATGAGATTGTGGCCGCCACCTTTTATCCCCAAAATATGGCCAAGCTGACTACCGGCAATGAGTATGCCCGATGCCGTCACAAATCCCGATATTACCGGGTGGCTCAGAAAGTTGGCCAGGAACCCCAGCCTCAAAAGGCCCATGGCAAACAGGATCAGCCCGGAAAGTGTTGCCAGAACCAGTGCCGCGCCAACGTACTCTGGTGATCCGACGGTCGCGATACCTCCAAGAGCCGAAGCTGTCATCAGAGAGGCAACGGCAACGGGGCCCACAGCCAGGGTCGCACTGGTACCAAATAAGGCATAAACCACCAGGGGGAGCATGCTGGCATAGAGGCCAACTTCAGGCGGCAATCCGGCCAGCAGGGCATACGCCAAAGCCTGGGGAACGAGCATCAGTGTTACAATGACCGCCGCAAGGCCATCGCTGATCAACGCATCTGATCGATAACCCTTCAGCCAGTTGAATATCGAGTGGATTGCCATCTCGGTGCTCCGCTTAAAACTGGTTGATGGGTACCTTCAGATAAACCTGGCCATTGTCCTCCGGGGCCGGCATCTCGCCCGCGCGCATATTGACCTGGACGGACGGCAGGATGAGATGAGGCATGTCCAGTGAGGCATCTCGTTCCGAGCGCAGAGCAACGAAGTCGTCCTCGCTCATATCCCCGCCCACATGGATATTGTTCGCCCGCTGCTCAGCCACGGTCGTCTGGTGAATAAACTCATCCCGTCCTTCCGCCTTGTAGTCATGGCAAAGATAGATGCGAGTCTCTCCGGGTAACGCCAGTATTTTTTGGATGGATTGATACAAGGTGTGCGCATCGCCCCCGGGAAAGTCACAGCGGGCCGTCCCGGAATCCGGCGCAAAAATGGTGTCACCAACAAAAACCGCATCGCCGATCACGTAGGTCAAACAAGCCGGAGTATGGCCCGGTGTGTGCAATATCCGGGCATCGAGATTGCCAATCTGGAACCTGTCGCCCTCCCCGAACAAGCGATCAAACTGACTTCCGTCACGAGCGAATTCCGTGCCGGCATTGAAAACCTTGGCAAAAACTTCCTGGACCTCGACAACCTTTTCGCCAATGCCTGTCTTGCCACCAAGTTGTTCATGCAGGTAGGGAGCCGCTGAAAGATGGTCTGCATGCACATGGGTTTCAAGAATCCATTCAACCGTCAGATGGTTGTTCCTGACGTACTGAATAATCTCGTCGGCGGAGCGAACATCCGTGCGCCCTGCGGCGTAGTCGAAATCCAGAACAGAATCGATGATGGCGCAGGCCGAACTGTCCGGATCCTGAACGATGTAACTGAAGGTATTGGTTGGTTCGTCAAAAAAATAAGTGATTAAAGGATGCGCCATGGTCTTGGCCTCCGTCCGCTTTGGGGATTAATGAGCATGGGAGAACAGATTAACATGATTGTGATTATAACCATATTCCAAAAAACAATAAAAAATTTATGGCTCTGATAAAATTAAACGATGTCTTTTTAATCACTTAATAGTAAGGCGATTTTCACGGCAGCCTGTCGGACTGAAGCAATCGTCGCGAGCAAGGTAGGAAAACGCCACAGTAGATTAGCCTTAAGTCCGACAGGCTGCTGGCCCGGAACTTTTCGGCCGGAATCGGCAACTGGAGGCCAGAGTTCTGGGTATGGGTGGGCAACGGGGCCAGTAAACTGGGCAAGGATTTGTCACAGTAATGTCATAATATCTTAATAGAGTCGCCTTCATGTAGTTCCTCTTTTTCGGGACTGCAGCGCTGCCAAAGGAAGGCCTGTACCACTGCCGGTTAAATGCCATTCCGCATGAGTAACTTTTTAATGCAGCGAAAGCCCGCCTCCTCCCTCAGTGCCGTTCAGATTGCCATGCTGGCTCTGGGTGCCTTAACGGTTGTTTTCATCTGGGCCCTGTTTGTTTTCCAGGTCGCTACCTCCCGCACGGAAGCACTTCAGGCATGGCAGGCCGAGCACCGCAACCTTGCCGTGATTGTTTCCGAAAGCCTTAAACAGATGACAGACCGCATCAAGGTGATGGGCAGCCTGGTGACAGAGGGTTCACAACAGAAAACCCCGGGGTCTGAACAGTTGCTGACCTTGCTGGCCGAGGATCCGGTGTTTAACCGGCTGAGTGTCTATGACGGCAACGGGGAATTGCTTTATGCCAGCCACCCGGATTCCGCCCGGGCCAATCTCTCTCAATGGTACGGCCAGCTTACCCATCATCTGGAGCAGTACGGTTTTGTGCCGGTGTTACCGTTGCGATCGAACGCAGCCAGTTCCGACAGTGCCGCGCGGGGCTGGCGCTTACCCTTCCTGGTGCCGACGGGCAAACCGGACGCCGTCACTCCGAGCAGAGTGATCCTGGTTGAGCTGGATATCGGCTACCTGGCCAGTTTGTTACAACACGTGGAGCTGGGGCCAGGGGGGTTCATTCAGGTATTGGACGCACAGGGCGATGAATGGATGCGCGCCGATACCAGCGGTGTCATCGTGGGTGGTATCCGGGTGCCCCGCATCCTGCCGGCATTGCATGGTCGGGTAAGCAGTGGCCAGGCCAGCTTCGAGGCGAGCGGCGAGCGCTATCAACAGGCTTTTGTCACCCGGGCCATCCATGGTTTCGCCGTGAGTGTCAGCCAGCCCGAAGCTGAAATTCTGGGCCCTCTGCGCAGTGATCAGTACAAACAGCTGGTGCTGAACATACTGATGACCCTCCTGGTGGGCGGCATTGTGTTCTGGCTGGTCCGGGCCCTGAAGCAGCAACAGTCAGTGTTGCACGCGTTACAGGCATCGGAGCAAAGAAACCAGCAATTGATTGAGCGCCTGAAGGGCGAGCATGCCCGTAGCCGGCGGGCAGCAATCATTGACCATCTCAGTGGTCTCTATAATCGCCGGCAATTTCTCGAAATTGCCTCGGATACCCTGACCAATCAGCGGCGGATCCGGCGGCTGGCGGCTGTGCTGTTCATCGATCTGGATCGCTTCAAATCCATCAACGACTCCCTCGGCCATGAGGTGGGTGATTTGCTGCTCCAGGCGGTTGCCGGCCGAATCCAGCGATTACTGGCGCCTGAGGATGTGGCGGCCCGCTTTGGTGGCGATGAATTTGTGGTGTTGCTGGCGGATGATCGAACCGAAAGTGATATTGAGCAGTGGGCAGCCGGGCTCACCAGCCATTTGTCCGCCACCTACGAGCTCAACGGGACCGAAGTGAACAGCAGCCCCAGCATTGGTATCGCCCTGTGCCCGAGGGACGGCCAGACCATTGAAAATCTGCTGCGCCGTGCCGACGCGGCCATGTATTCAGCCAAGAAGACAGGCCGGGGCCAGCATCGTTTCTTTGATCAGTCCCTGAACCTCAAGGATGTGGAAGAGTTTCATCTGGAACAGTCCTTTGCCGAGGCGTTGCGCAATCAGGAATTCGTGCTGCATTACCAGCCTCAGGTTTGCCTTGATTCCATGGCAGTGGTCGGCTATGAAGCCCTGGTGCGCTGGCAGCACCCGGAGTTCGGCCTGCTCTATCCGGACCGTTTTATCCCGATGGCCGAGAACAGCGGATTTGTCATTCCGCTGGGGCTGGAGGTTCTGCGCCTGGCCTGTGCCCAGATAACCCAATGGCAGGTTGAGGGTGCCCCTGTACAGCTGGTGGCCGTCAACGTTTCTCCGATTCAGTTGGCCCAACCGGAGTTTTGCCGGCAGGTGCTTGAGATGATCAGCGCGCACGGCCTGCACACCCGTCAGCTGGAGCTGGAAATTACCGAAACCGCCATGCTCGATGCCAGGGCGATTGAAAATCTGCACAGCCTCAAGGCGGCGGGGGTGAAGCTCAGTCTCGATGACTTTGGCACGGGCTATTCCGGATTTGCCCACCTGGAAGCGGTACCGGTGGATAAACTGAAAATTGATCGAAGCCTGATAAATAAGATCTGTAACAGCCATGATGACAGTCCGATCGTCTCATCGACCATTATTCTGGCAAAGCGAATGAATTTGAAAGTTGTGGCGGAGGGGGTGGAAACCCGGGAGCAGTTGGTGCACCTCAAGGTAGCTGGTTGCGACATTGCCCAGGGTTACCACCTGAGCCGTCCCATGCCCCCGGCGGATGTACCGGGCTTTCTCAAGGCGTTTTCGGGGTTGGAGGCTGAGGTCTGATGGTCAGAGTCATGGTTATCCTGATGGGAATTTTTATCTCGGGCGTTCTGGCCGCCGGTGAGAAGCAGGCAGGCGGGTGTGAGATCACGCAGCTTACCTTCGCCGTGATTCCGAAGAAGGATATTGATGAGCAAATCAGGGAGTACCAGCCCCTGATAACGCTGATCAGCGAGGGCCTCGGTGCGCCGGTTGAAATGGTTCGCGCCAGCTCCTACGAAAGCGTGATTGACTCGGTGGTGTCCGGCGCTGTGGATGTCGCCGTGTTAGGCCCGGCAGCCTACATGATTGCCCACGGAAGAAACCCCGGGCTTGAAGCCTTTGCTTCGCTGGCTATCGATGGGGGCCACTTCACGCCGACTGGCAGCTTCTATAACTCGATTCTGATTGTCAATGGTGACAGCAGCGCCACAACGGCCGAAGACTTACGTGGCGCGCGCCTAGCCCTGGGCGATCCTTCCAGCACCTCGGGTGCGCTTGTTCCGAAAACCCTTTTTCCGAAGGCGGTTGGTGTGCCTTTCGACCAGTTTTTTGCCGCGCAGGTATTTACCGGCGGCCACGACAGGGCCATGGACACGCTGCTGGAAGGACAGGCCAAAGCGGCCTTCGTATCCAGTGCCAGGGCTGACGAATACCTCGAGCGCGGTGTAATCAGCAAAGACAGTTTCCGTGTACTCTGGCGATCACCACCCTTGCACTATGATCCTTTTGTGCTTCGACGTGGTGTGTGTCCGGAGGTTCGCGAAAAGCTTCTGGATCTGATGACAACACCCTCACCCCGATTGCGGGAATTTCTTGAAAGCCAGCTTGCCTCGGGGATTACCCGGGTGACTCATGAGGATTATCAGGCGATCGCTGAGCTGATTCCGGCTGGGCCTTAGGCTTTCCTGATCATACACCACCTCGCCGGTGGCCTGATTTTTCAGGGTGGTTCCCGGAAGCTTGCGCGGGCCTGCCCGGTTTTTTCCCAGAATTTGTTGAATCAGCGGAATGTCGTTCAGGCGAATCAAGCGGGATTTTCGAACATATGCAAAGAAAACTGCACTTTTCTATGCATATCGAGCGTCACATGTATAGATGATCGGAAATTCTATGTGTATGCGGAGTCTACCAAGACCGAGCCTTGTCGAAAAAACCGACAAAGCTTGAGGCTATGTCGATGCAATAAACATAGCCTTCTCACGCACTGCGCATTATCCAGCGATTCGGTCGCAACATGAAGCGTTACTCCGACCTGTTCGGTGGCGGCCGCACCACTGCTCTGACCAATACCATTAAAGGGTTTGATGACTTCGAACTGATTGCCTCCTCGGCATTGAAAGGCACGGTGCATGACCCTGTTTGCCTGGCCCAGGACAGCGGCCTTTGACCGGGTGGTACCCAAGCGCAAGATATACGAACATGGCTCTGTTGGGAGCGCTCCTGAAGGAGCGCATCGAACTGGCCGAAGCCATAGCCGCACAGCAGAAAGAGATTCAGTGCATCAAAGCAAGGCTGGGCCGTGAGAAACAATTTAACAAGCGCGTGGCCATTAATGCCGAGCTGCGCGATGCCAAACAGGAACTGGAGCGGCTGACTCAACAGCAAGGCGCTTTCAATGGTTATTAAGAGAGATGGAATGGAAAAATTGAAAATGCACAGCCCCGATCTGAGTCAGGACAACATTGCCAAGATTCGTGAGCTGTTTCCTGGGTGCGTGACCGAGGCACGGGATGAGGTAACGGGTAAGCCACGATTGGCTGTGGATTTTGATCAGCTTCGACAGGAGCTAAGTGATTCTGTTGTAGAAGGACCGCAAGAACGGTATCGATTGGATTGGCCCGGTAAACGAGAGGCACTAGCCTTGGCGAACGCGCCGATCGCTAAAGCGTTAAGACCTCAACGGGAAGATAGCCTGGATTTTGATACCACTCGCAACCTCCTGATCGAGGGAGATAACCTGGAAGCTCTAAAGCTAATCCAGGAAGGTTACCTTGGCAAGGTTAAGGTGATTTATATTGACCCGCCATACAACACTGGAAGCGACCTAGTTTATAAGGATGATTTTACGTCATCCAAAGCTGAATACTTTCAAAGGTCGAATCAAATTTCGGAAGAAGGCGGCAGGCTTGTCGTAAACACCGAACGCAACGGTCGCTTCCACTCAGACTGGCTGAACTTCATATACCCTCGCATTAAGATAGCAAGAAACCTTCTACGTGAAGATGGAGTAATTTTTATAAGCATCGATGATTCAGAGCAGGCCAACATGAAGGCGATCTGCTCGGAAATATTCGGCGAGACTAACTTCATCTCCTGCCTAGTATGGGAAAAAGGTCGAAAAAATGATGCAAGGCTTGTTTCCGTCGGCCATGAATACATGCTTCTTTTCGCAAAGAACAAGGAGTATTTAAAGGAAAAAAATATCAAATGGCGTGAGGCAAAGCCAGGAGCGAAGGAGATTCATGACGAGTATTTGCGATTGCGCGCTAAATATGGGTCGGACAACTTAAAGGTCGAAGCTGATATTAGGAAATTTTACGAAGAACTTCCGAAGAGTCACCCTTCAAAGAAGCACTCTCGATATAACAAGGTGGATAATAAAGGTGTCTGGCGCGATGATAACATGTCTTGGCCCGGAGGAGATGGACCAAGGTATGACGTCATTCACCCTAAGACAAAACAGCCTTGCGCCGTTCCTGAAGGCGGGTGGCGTTATAGCACCCCCGAAAAAATGCAAGAAATGATTGCCAGCGGGAAAGTTGTTTTTCGAGATGATCATAACGAGCCGCCGATAAGAAAAACCTACCTCATTGAATCAAGCTTAGACTCTGGTTACGAAGAACTTGATATAGATACAGATAGCTTAACAGGAGATGATGAAAGTGAGGATCTGCCAATCCAAGTGGCCGGCAGTTACTTCTACAGAAGCGCCTTACCTGCTAGCAGTGAGCTGACAAAAATATTCGGATCAAAAGTTTTCAGTAACCCAAAGGATCGTGATGTTCTGGCGCGCTGGATTAATTACGTCGGCACAGAGAGTGGCGATATTGTTCTCGATTTTTTTGCCGGCTCCGGAACCACGGCCCACGCTGTTTTTCAGATTGCTAAAACGGAAGGGAAGCATCTGCAATTCATTATCGTTCAATTGCAAGAAGAGATTAACCCGAAGTCCAAAGGAGCCAAGGCCGCTATTTCGGTACTTAAAAAACTTGGAAAGCCTGCCAACATCGTTGAAATAACTAAAGAGCGCATCCGCCGGGCCGGGGCGGAACTTATAGATAGCTCGGTAGAAACGGCCACGCACATAGACGTGGGCTTTCGAGTGCTCAAGCTCGATACAACGAACATGAAGGACATCTACTACAGTCCAGATGAGTTATCTCAAGGCGACCTGCTAGAAGCGGTGAATAACGTCAAACCCGACCGCACCCCAGAGGATCTTTTGTTCCAGGTGCTCGTAGACTGGGGTGTAGATCTGACCCTGCCGATTCGTCGCGAAACCCTGCAGGGCAAGACCGTATTTTTCGTCGATGACAATGCGTTGGTTGCTTGTTTCGACACGGGTGTTACGGAGGATCTGGTCAAAGAGCTGGCAAAGCATGAGCCCCTGCGCGTGGTTTTCCGCGACAATGGGTTCGTCTCTGATGCGGTCAAAATCAACGTCGAGCAGATCTTCCGCCAGCTTTCGCCCAGCACCGAGGTCCGGGCGATATGAACCGAGCATCAGAAGTGTTAAGCAACCCACAAGGAATCCTTGTCGGTTCGAATTACGATGTGGGCAGCTACAACAGAGAGATATTAGCGATTGCTCAGAGGGTTTTTCATGTTGCAGCCTGATTTGGCACTGTTGCTTACACAACTGATCAACACCTGGGAAAACGAGGTGGTGGAGTTCAAGCAGGCCAGCAATGATTACGACACCAACAAAATTGGTGAGTACTTCTCGGCGCTCAGCAACGAAGCCAACCTGCGTGGCCTGGAGCAGGCCTGGCTGGTTTTTGGCGTCAGCGACAAAACCCGGGGTGTGGTGGGCACCAATTACCGCGAAGATACCGAGCGTCTGCATAGTTTGAAGCAACAGGTGGCTCAGAATACCGAGCCAAGTATCACCTTCCGCGATATCTACGAGCTGCAGCATCCGGACGGGCGTGTGCTGCTGTTTGAGATCCCAGCGGCACCCCGGGGCATCCCCATCGCCTGGAAGGGACACTATCACGCACGCGACGGTGAAAGCCGAGGCTCCCTCGGCTTGGATAAACTGGATGAGATTCGCCAGCAGACGTTGTCCACGGACTGGACCGCGCAGCTTGTTACAGGTGCCAAACTGGACGACCTTGATGAGGCTGCAGTTCATCGCGCCCAAGAGTCCTTTGCGAAGAAATATTCCAATCGGGTTGCTCTGGAAGAGGTGATGAGCTGGCCCCTGGAAACCTTTCTGGATCGCGCCAAGCTTACCCAGGATGGCCAGATCACGCGCGCCACACTCTTGCTGGTGGGCAAGGCGGAATCCGCCTGGCGACTTTCGCCTCATCCCGCCCAGTTAACCTGGAGCCTGGTGGGGGCTGAGCGCGCCTATGAGCACTTTGGCCCACCTTTTTTGCTTAACACGACTGCTCTTTATCAACGTATTCGAAACATCCAGCTCCGTATCCTGCCGCAAGATGAGCTGTTGCCGGTGGAGGTGCCAAAGTACGAGCAGAAGATTGTGTTGGAGGCATTGCACAACTGTATAGCTCACCAGGATTACTCCCGTAATGGCCGGGTGGTCGTGACTGAGCAGTCTGAGAAATTGCTGTTTGAG
>JAXHUV010000077.1:0-10191 GCA_034189445.1 Pseudomonadota bacterium | reverse complement strand
AGAACCAGTATCCCCAGGGCATCCAGATTCAGCAGGAAGCTGTCGCCCAGCTCACCGGTATCCGGACCAACACGGAACGGCGCCAACTGGTAACCGGTGGGCAGGTCCCCGGCACTATGCGCAGCCGATATCAACAGTGACAGCTGGCCTGCCTGCTCTCTGGCAAGTTCGGCCACTTCATTGATATCCATAAAGGGGCGACCATCCAGCTCACCCCGCCAGGGTGACTCTTCCCGGTCAGAACCCCCGAAACAACCTGCCGCCAGCGGGTCCACACCGATTACGCGCCCGCCTTCCGGTGAAGACACTTCCAGCCAGGGCATCACACACAGCCCCGCCCGGCGCAGCTCAACGAAATCTTGCACAGTCATTCGCTTGCCGTCCTGGCGGGTTACCTGCTGGCGCTCGGCCACGGCCGATTCGCTTTGATCAAGACTGGCCCGGGCCTGGCTGGTCAGGTGATGGACGCCGGTCCAGAGCATGGTTGCCAGTACAATCATCGCAGCCAGCGCAAGCAGCTGAAGGGGGTGGCGACGGTAGTGGCTGAACAGTGCGGCCAGAAGGGTCATATCAGGCTCGGATTCCGGGCTGATGGCCAAGATCCAGGTGCTGGTTACAACGATTGGCCAGTTCCGGATCGTGGGTAGCGAGAATCAGACCGCAACCATGGCGGGCCTGCAACTCGAAGAGCTGCCCGATGACCGACTCGGCGGTGTGCCGGTCGAGGCTGCCTGTAGGTTCATCAGCAAGAATCAGCGCCGGTTTCATGGCAAACACCATGGCCAGAGCCGCGCGCTGTCGCTGCCCGCCGGACACCTGATCCGGGAAGCGGTCGGCAAGTTCGCCGATGCCGAGCCGATCGAGCCAGTTCTGACAGTTGTCGTCGGGCTGGCCAGCAAGCCTGGCCCGAAAACGGGCATTATCCAGCAGCGACAGGGCCGGCATCAGGTTGGCTTCCTGGAACACCACACCGATCCGCTGCCGGCGCAGATTGCCCCATCGGGCTTCGGCCTTATTTACCGTCTCGGGTTTTCGACTGTCGAAAGTCTCCCCAAGCAGCTGAACCTTCCCTGAATCAGGTTGTTGCAGACCACAGAGAATGTTCAGCAGGGTGCTCTTGCCGGATCCGGACCGACCGGTCAGAGCCAGTGATTCACCTCGTGCCAGATGCAGGGAGAGATCCCTGAGCACCGGTACCGGTTGATTGCCACTTTGAAACTGCTTGTTCAGGCCCAGGGCCGAAAGCAAAGAATCCACCATGGTTTTCCTGTCTGATTGCTTGCAGCAAGGTTTTTGTTCCGGACTGTCGAGCCTTCCTGTCAGTCAGCTGTTCCGAGAGGCTCGGCATGGGCGCCATGCCGGCGTGCGCGCCACTCCCGGAACTGCTCCAGCCAGGACAGTAACGCCGGTATCACCAACAGAACCAGCAGGGTCGAGAGCCCCAGACCAAATGCAATCGAGGTCGCCATGGGGATCAGGAACTGGGCCTGAAGGGACGTCTCGAACAACAGAGGCAGAAGCCCACCAATGGTCGTCAGCGAGGTCAACATGACAGCCCGAACCCGCTGCACCACGGCTTCATTGAGCGCATCGGTAATGCCCAGCCCTTTTTGCCGCTGCTGATTGTAGAAAGTTATCAGGATAATGGCGTTATTAACCACAATCCCGGACAGACCAAACAGCCCAAAGAGAGAAAGAACGGTCAGTTGCAGCCCCATCAGCCAGTGGCCCAGCAGCGCGCCTACCAGGGCAAACGGAATAATGGCCATGACGATCAGCGGCAGGCTCCAGGAAGCAAACACCCAGACAAGCACCACGTACATCAGCGCCAGGCCGATCACCAGGCCGGTTTGCATATCCCCCAGGGTTTCCTGCTGGTCGGCAGCCCTGCCTTCGAAGCTATAACGCACATTGTGGCGGCTGGCAATGTCCGGCAGTGCTTCCGCCTCAAGGCTGGTCAGAATCTGATCGGCGGTACTGACCCCCGTGTTCAATCCGGAGGTGACCTCCACGGCCAGCCGCCCTTCGGCATGCCGCAGGGCCTGGAAGCCCTGGCGGTGATCCAGGTTCATAACCTGGGTCAAGGGGACGAAACGCCCATCCGGAAGCCGAATCGTGATACGGGAGAGCGTAGACAGCCGCTCCCGCTGGTCCCGGGGCAGTTGTACGCGAACCTCTACTTCATCACGGCCATCCTGGTAGATCTGGGCAATCCGGCCATCAAAGGCCGCCCTGAGCTGGCGCCCTAGATCCGAGGTGGTCAGCCCAAGCGCCTCGCCGTAGCCACTGACCTGGTAAATCAACTGTTCCCGGCCCCAGGGCATATCGTCTTCCACGTCCAGCACTCCCGGTAGCGTGGCGAGCGCCTGGCCAAGTTCATCCGCCGCCCGTTTCAGGTTCCCGGCGTCCTCGCCGGTCAGGCGTACGTTGACGTCCCGGCCCGGGGGCCCGGCCTGGCGTTCTGAAATGGCCAGGTTGTCCAGCCCTGCCGGCGTTTCCAGCCGGCTGCGCCATTCGGTTATGAACTCCGGGTTGCGGACCGAACGACGGTCTGACGGCACCAGTTCAATCATCATGGAACCCAGCTCGTCACCACTGCGGGAACTGCCCCCGGCACCCTGGGTTGCACCCCGGGTGGTGACGGCATGAAGGATAAAATCACCGCCCAGAGCCTCTTCCGTGTCATTGAGCGTTCGCTGCATCCGGCCCAGAAAGTCATCGACCGTGCCCTGGTCGGTACCGGCCACAAAGCTGGCATTGGCGTAGAACACCGAAGGCTCCGGGGTCGGGAAAAAGTTGAACCCGAGCCTGCCGCCGGCCAGCAGACCAACCGTTACAATAGCCAGAGCCAAGGCGCTGGCCACCGTGGCGCCCCGGTGTTCCAGGCTGTAACGGGAAAACCGGCGAAACCGGCCTTCCCGGAAACTGTCGAAACGCTGTTCAAAACCTCGCCGGAAGCGTTCCAGCGGGCCTGGCTTTTTCGGCTCCAGCACTGGCTTCCCCGCCTGGTTCTTGCCCCCGGGCCCGAAGGCGTGGCGCAGGTGCGCCGGCAGTACAATAAAACACTCCAGCAGTGAGGCGATCAGAACACAGATCATCACCAGCGGTATATCACCCAGGATATTGCCGATGACACCACCAACGACCAGCAGGGGCATGAAGGCGGCCACGGTGGTCAGGGAAGAGGCCAGCACCGGCCAGACCATGCGTTTGGCCGCTCCCTCGGAAGCGTAAATGGACTCCTCGCCCATTCGCGCATGGGCATCGGCATCCTCGCCCACTACGATGGCATCGTCGACGATAACCCCCAGCGCCATGATCAGGGCAAACAGGGAGATCATGTTGATGGAACCACCGATCAGCCAGAGCACCGCCATGGCCGCCAGAAACGCGGTTGGAATGCCGACGGCCACCCACAGGGCGACCCGACCGGGCAGGAACAGATAAAGCAGGCAGACCACCAGCACCAGCCCCCCCAGACCGTTGTTCACCAGTAGCGAAATGCGATCATCCAGCAGCTGCCAGGTCTCATCGTAGACCTCCAGTTGCACCGCCGGCGGCAGCACCGGCAAAGTATCCGCCAACCAGGTTTCCAGCACTTTCGACGCGGCCAGCGAGTTGCCGTTTTCCGATCGCTGCAGCTGCAGCTCAACCGCCGGCGCGCCGTCTTTTTCCAGGGTGACCTGGCTCTCGCGGGCCTCCTGGCGGATGCTCGCGACATCCCCCAAATTCAGCTGGATTCGTTCACCACTGAGCACCGGAATGTTCTCGAATTCCTGGGGGCTTCGGCGTTGCTCCACGGCCCGGAGCTCCCGGGTGGCATCCTGCTGGGCCATCATGCCGGCGGGCAGATCCCGGGAAATGGCCGCAACACGCTCGGCAATCTGCTCCAGTGACAATCCCAGTGTCTCCAGCCGCTCCACCGGAACGTCAATGCTGATCTGCTGTTCCGGCAGGCCGCGAATTGACACCCGGTCGATACCGCGCTGGAGCAGTTCATCTTCAAACCGGTAAGCCAGTTGCCGAAGCTCGCTTCGATCGACATCACCGAACACCAGCAATCGGGCCACCGGCTCGTAGCGTTCTACCCGGGTTACCTGGGGTTTTTCCGCCTCGGCGGGGAAGTTGGTGAATTCGTCCACCTGCTGGCGCACGTCATCCAGTGCCTGGATCGGATGGGTGCCTTCCTCGAATTCCAGCGTTATCGAGGACACACTCTGGGCCGATGTCGACGTCATTTTCTTCAAACCATCGACACTACGCAGTCGTTGCTCCAGGGGGTTGGTGATTCCCTGTTCCACGTCTTCGGCGGAAGCACCGCTCCAGACCACCTGAACACTGACCACATCCAGGGCAAAGGTAGGAAAGAACTGGATGTTCATGCGGGTCAGGGCCAGCACCCCACCCAGCAGCATCACCAGCATCACCAGGTTGGCAGCGACCCGGTGATGAACAAAAAAACCAATAACGCCCTTTTTTCGCCTCATTGCGCCGTTGCCCCGGAATCCGCCACATCCACCTTGAGGCCAGTGATCGCATTAGGCAGGTGCGTGGTGATCAGTTGCGCGCCAGCCACCAGGGCTTTTCCGGATACCAGCAGGCGGCGCTCGCCGTTGCTACCCCGGGCTTCGCCAATACGCTCTATTCGGGCTCGCTGCATTCGGCCAGCCGACGACAACAGGTAAACACTGTCTGCGCCGTAGAGTGCGCTGAAAGGAATGGCAACGGTGTTGCCGCGGGCAGCCCGCTCAAGCGTTACCGGCATCAGACCGCCGGGGCGAATCCCTTTGGGGTCTCCTTCCAGCTCAAGAATGGCCTCGGTTCCGGACGGGTCACTGGTGCCGGCAAAGCGAGCGAGCCGGAACTGGTGCCGATCGCCTGCGCTGGTGGCGGTCAGGGTTTCTCCACGCGCCAACGCGGCCAGGATCTCACCGCTGAACATCTCGGGCACCCTTGCTCTGAGTTCCAGACCATCAACGGGATACAGCGACAGCAGGGGTTCATTGCGGCTGACCTGGTCACCTTCGGCCACCTGAATGTCTGTGACGATGCCATCGAAGGGCGCAGTCATGCGGGCCCGTTCGGCATCCCGCCGGGTGCTGACCCGATTCGCCTCCGCCTGAGCCAGTTTCGCCTCCAGGCTCTGCAGCCGCGCCGGATGCTCTTCGATCGCCCGTTGTCGGGTATTCACTGTCAGCTCTGCTCTGGCGGCGGCATCGGTGGCCGTTTCCAGCGCCTCGTGGGAGGCCAGGTTGCGATTCACCAGCGACCGGGTGCGCTCAAGCTGCCGGCGAGCGTTTGCCAGAATGGCCTGCTCACTGGCCAGCGCCGACCGATCATTCCGAAACCGCACCTGTTCCGACCGGATCTGGGCTTCCAGGTCTTTTACCTGAGCCTCGGCCTGGGTCAGCGCTGGCTGTATGTCCGCATCATCCAGAGCCACCAGAAGGTCGCCCTCATTGACCCGCTGACCTTCGGTTACCGGTCGGGCTCCGATTCGACCGACCAGGGTCGCGGTTACCGTCAGTTGCTCCGGCGCCAGTACCTGGCCATAAAGGGGCAGTACCGGCGTGTGGGTACCCGGCTCAATCCGCTGAACCTGGACACGCCAGCTTCGCTCGGTGGCACTGACCTCTGCAGGCTCCGGGCGGGTCATTCTGAGAATCATGAAACCGGCGATACCGACGGCGAGAATCAACACGGGGATGAGTTTTTTGGTCATTACTTGCTGGCCAGCTAAGGTAAATAAAGCCCTTCGGGCTGTCAGGTTCAGACTACTATACAATTATATAATCAAAGCTCGTTTTCAGATCGCACAAGCCGCAACCCTGCGTCAATTTTATTAACGCGGCATATCTTCCAACCATGGCGACGGAGAACATCAATCTTGGCAATAGAGCATCATGTCAACCTTCTCAGCGCCATGCTCATTAACGGCCTGATCGTCTCACTCGTTGTCCTGCTCCATTATGAGGTGCTGATCCGGTTAAGCGGACTGCTGGCAAAAATGCGCCAGAGTCGCCGCTTCCGCCTGATCGCCGCCGTGTTCGGCATTCTCGCTGCCCACACTTTACAGGTCTGGATCTTTGCCAGTTTCTTTTATTTCATGCATCACGCCGAGGGTTGGGGCCAACTGACCGGCAATTTCAGCGGCAGTATCCTGGATTGCGTGTACTTTTCCTTTACAACCTTCACGACTGTCGGCTATGGCGATATAGAAGCTCTGGGAGTGCTCCGATTCCTCACCGGAATCGAGGCGCTGACCGGGTTCGTGATGATCACCTGGAGCGCCTCCTTCCTGTTTGTGGAAATGCAGCGCTACTGGCCCACGCGTTAGCAGCCTGCCGGACTGTTAGACTTTAGTCTAAAATGGTCGGATACTGTGGCTGAAATCTGATCTAATGACCCGCTAGCTCGGCATGTACAATCTCCCGATATATGTCGCATCAGCAATTTCCGGATGCCCAGACCAGACCGATGGAATGTTATAGGGAATCACAGAAGCACCTTGCCCGCCCGTACCGTAATGCCGTACTGAAGGCGCTGTTGATCCTTAGTGTCATCGGCGGTCTGCTGTTCTTCGCGCTCAATGTCCAGAGACAGAACTTCCCTCTGGCCCTTGTCGAACTTGGCATGGCCTTCTACTCGGTCTTTATTCTGTGGGCGGTGGGCAACACCCGGCACCTTGAACGCTGGATTCTCGCCTTTATCCTGCCCTTCTGCATCGCCATGATGTTTGCGCTCACATCACCCCGGGCCACAACCACCGTGTTCGCCTGGGTACTGTTGATCCCCATCCTTTCTCATCTTCTGATGGGCCGACGGTTGGGTCTTCTGGTATCCGCTGTTTTCATGGGGACGGCAGCCGTGATCTTCTTCGTCAAATACCACGATGCTCCGGAGATGATGCAGCCTGTGCCCATCGCCAATATGGGACTGATGGCGCTGACCATTCTGGCGTTGTCACACATTTACGAGATCACGCGGGAGCAATCCGAATCACGCCTGCTTAAAATGGCCCAGACCGACGCGCTGACCGGCCTCGCCAACCGGGCTCGCCTGAGCGATGTGTTCGAACAGGAGCGCAAACGCAGCCTCCGGGACGGAACCCCGCTTGCCGTGCTGATGCTGGACCTCGACCACTTCAAGCGGGTCAACGATCAGTATGGTCACGAGGCCGGCGACCTTGCGCTCAGGCACGTCGCCAGCAACCTGCAGGCTTCGCTAAGAGCGACCGATCTTGCCACCCGGCTGGGTGGCGAGGAGTTTGCGATTCTGCTCACCAACACCACCGCAAGCCAGGCGCATCGGGTGGCTGACAAGATCCGTCATGCCATAGCAACAACCCCCGTCCCCTATCAGGGCCAATCCATCCGGCTCACCATCAGCGGAGGCGTTGCCCAGTTTGGTCCGGACGGCACCGACCTACGCAGCCTGATCGGCCGGGCAGACCAGTATCTGTATCACGCCAAGGATTCCGGGCGTAACCGGATCATCAGTTCCGACAACGCCCTGACCCCCTGCCAGGCGTAATCACCTCAAATCCGATAATAATGTCCATGAGCTCGTTGGTTATTTCATCCTGACGCACCAGACGGAATTGCCCGCCAACCTCCTCCAGCCGGTCATCAACCGCTTGCTCTGCCTGCTGCATCAATGCCAGCCTTGCCGCGTTCTCGGTAACCATCGCTTCCGCCGATGCGCGGAAAACGCTGGCAAATATATGGTTGCGCAGCAGCGCTGCGAGCAAGGGTGTTGGTTGCATCGTATAGTCAGGGAGGGAGCGGGATTGCCATCCAGGCTTCGCGGAACCCGACAGCAACGAAGGTGCCACCGGCAACAACTGGCTCACTTCCGATTCACGCTGGCCCTTTTCGGCCCGTCGGGTGAACACAAGGGTAACGGCGATCCTGTTATGCACATCGCCGCCGCCGATTTCGTCCAGTCGCGTCACGATATCGCTCGCCAGACGCCCGATACCATCAGCCGACGCCGGCGGAAGAAAGGTAGACTCGGGCCTGAGCCCCTGATCGGCGAGGGCATCGCTCATGCGGGCACCCACACACAGTACCCGGACATGGCCGCCCATTCTCAATGCTTCCGACCGCGCGCTTTCAGCAAGCACCTCGTTGTAATTGCCACAAAGACCATGATCAGAGCCGAACACCACTAACAGCTGCTCGGCCCGCGCCACAGACGGCACCGAAATTGGCCCGGTTTTGGCGACAAACGCCCGGAGACCACCGAGCACTGTCTGATGATAGGATTCAATGGACCGGGCAGCGTGCTCATAGGGCACCGCGTTGATCGCGGACATGGTTTTCATGGTATGAACAATGCCACGAATACTGCTCAGGGTTTCCGTCCGTCTGGACAGGGCTTCAAGCGTCTGGGCCATGACGATCGTCTCCCGGCATTCCCAGGGCAGCCTGAGCCACCCTCAAAAGGCTTCTCTTGTGCTCCTCTGTCAGCGAACGATTCCGCCGGATGCTCTCGGCGACATCTTTCAGGGAGTCACCAACACTTTTACGCATCCTGACCATGGCCTCGGCAACGTCGTTCTCCGGCAGGCCATCGAGCAGCCCTTCCAGGGCAGCCATTAACACCAGAAGCTGTTCGACCGCGGGCATGGGATCCCGCTCGGGCTGTCGCAATGCCGTACGCACTGCAGCACCGCGGCTCAAACGTGCCTTGGTGTTGTCATCCAGCCGGGTTCCGAATCGGGCAAAATCCTCCAACTCTTCAAACTGGGACAGGGTGACGCGCAGATTGCCAGCCACCTCCCGAAATGCCCGGTGTTGGGCCTTCCCACCGACCCGCGATACGGATAGCCCGATATCCACCGCAGGGAACTGGTTTTTTCTTACCAACCTCGGCGACAGGTAGATCTGACCGTCTGTAATGGAAATGAGATTTGTCGGAATGTACGCGGACAGGTTCTCCGCCTGGGTTTCGACAACGGGCAGCGCGGTAATGGAACCACCCCCCGCTTCTGACGTGAATTGACCGGCTCGTTCCAGCAATCTGGCATGCACGTAGAATATATCCCCGGGGAAAGCCTCCCGGCCCGGCGGACGACGCAATAGCAGAGACAGCTCCCGATAGGAACGGGCATGGTGGGTCAGATCGTCGAAAACCACCAGCACGTCCCGCCCCTGATCCGCGAAGTATTCCGCCATCGTCATCGCTGCATAGGGTGCCACATAGGCCAGCCCGGGGGCGTCCTCATCCCCCGCTGCAACCACAATGGTGTTCGCGAGCTGGCCGGTTTTACGCAGGGTTTCAATGACTCGGGCAACCGCGTCTCCGCGCTGGCCGATTGCACAGTAAATGCTCAGTACGTCTGAACGGGCCTGGTTGAGAATCGTATCGATAGCTATGGACGTTTTTCCGGTCTGTCGGTCACCAATAATGAGCTCCCTCTGGCCCAACCCGACCGGAACCGCACCATCAATGACCTTGATACCGGTGGCCAGCGGTCGATTAACCGGAGCCCGGCTCAATATGCCTGGGGCGCTGGCTTCCACCGGTCGCTCAGCGGTCGAGACCACGGCCCCGTTTCCATCCCGTGGACCTCCGGTGGCGTCGAGAATGCGGCCAATAAGGCCGGTGCCGACCGGCACACTGAATACTTTATGGGTTCGCCAGACATCCTCCCCCGACGTGACCCGATCTGAAGGCCCAAGCAGAATCACGCCCAGCCGGTCTGGCTCCAGATCCAGCACCACACCCCGAACACCCGAAGCGAACACCAGCAACTCATCGGCAAGGGCCCGGCCAAGGCCAGAGACGACAGCAATACCATCACCCACTTCGGCCACGGTACCCACCTCGGCCAGTGCCGGGGATGGCGTCGGGCCGCTCAGCAAGGCATCAAGAAAATTCTCGGCCAGGGTTAAGGCTGGTTTCTCAGTCATGATTTGCCACCAGGCCAGTTTCACCGGCCGCCAACCGTTCGGATAAGATTTCGGTCAGCTCATCAGTGTAACTGTCGACGGTCCAGGCCACCTGGACACTGCCAATACGCAGAATCAGCCCCGGAGCCTGACGTGGATCCGCCGTAAAACTCAACTCAAGGCCCGGCGCCAGGCCTGCCAACGCCGTTCGAATTTTTTCCTCTGTGCTGTTCGGGAGCGGCTTGCGAGTGGTCGCTATAGCCTGTTCAGCGTTGCCAGCGGCGGACACCAACTC
>JAXHUV010000076.1:0-10218 GCA_034189445.1 Pseudomonadota bacterium | reverse complement strand
TTAAAAAACTGGGCTTTTTAAAATCGGATTCCTTATAGCCAAATGGGAGCACATTATACCAAACGTGACTTACTGGGACTTACTGAGACACCAAGATATTTCCCGGGAACACACCTCCTCCCCGGTCCAGAAAACGTTCACCGAATACTCCAGTTTGCGTCCGAGAGTCTCCAGATAATTCGCCGGGCGCTCTCCGAACACCCGGTCCAGCACCGGGTCATCGGAATAATAACTGGGACAGACACTGAGATGCCTGATGGTTGTGCGATCACGAACCCAGTGCACTATCTCTGCCTGGATGTGGGCAAGGTCGGGAGTATCGGAGCGCATGTCATCAAACAGGATCGCCAGTTCATCAATGCCGATACGTTCCAAAAGGCTGAGCTTGTTTGCCAATGCCGCGCGAGCTTCATCGTCAAACCGGTTGAACACCTCAAACGGGCTCAACCCTACCCCGAAACGCACTCCCTCATGCCGGCAGAAACGGGCGAACCCGGCCATCTCAGAGGCCATGCCCGGCGGGTGGGGCTGCTGCCATTTGCGACGCAGGAAGACATCGGCCTTGGGAGCATAGAGATAAAACCCGTAACCGTGGGGGGCCAGAGTGCGGACCAGTTGCCGGCGCTCCTGCCAGGTCCACAGGGGGCCGTAGAATCCTTCAATGATGCCGAGTGTCGTTGCCATGGCCAAGTCCTGATACGCTGTACGACCAAGGTCGCAAGCCAAGCGGTTTTTGATTTCGTTTGTTAACAATAGTTGCTAACTTGAACTCGCGTAAGGAGTGGTTTTACTCCAAAAGATGGAGACACTCCACCCACAAAACGATAAGAGGATAGAAGAGCAATGAAGATCCGTTCTGTTCTTTCCGCGGCTATGCTGGCTGTAGCAACGACCTTTGCCACCACACAGGCGCTCGCCCAGGATACCTTCACACTACGCCTAGCAGAAACCTGGGGGCCAAACTTCCCGATTTTCGGTGACACCACCAAACGCTTCGCCGAAACCGTGGAAAAAATGTCCGGCGGACGACTCAGAATCCGTATCGACTCGGCCAACAAACATAAGGCCCCACTGGGCGTGTTCGACATGGTCAAGGCCGGCCAGTATGACATGGGGCACTCTGCCTCCTATTACTGGAAAGGCAAGGTTCCCGAGACACTGTTCTTCTCCAGCATGCCCTTCGGTATGAACGCCGTGGAACAGTATGCCTGGTTCTACCACGGCGGTGGCATGGAGTTGATGCAGGAGGTCTATGGGCCCCACAATATGTTGTCATTCCCCGGCGGCAACACAGGCGTTCAGATGGGTGGCTGGTTCCGTAAGGAAATCAACTCCCTCGACGACCTGAAGGGGCTGAAAATGCGCATCCCCGGCTTCGCGGGTGAAGTGTTTGCGGAAGTTGGCGTGAACCCGACCAACATTGCCCCGGGAGAGCTCTATACCGCACTCGAACGCAACACCATCGATGCGGTTGAGTGGGTTGGTCCTGCCCTGGATCTTCGTCTTGGCTTCCAGCAGATTGCCGACTACTACTACACCGGCTGGCATGAGCCTGCTACCGAACTCCAGTTCCTGGTGAACAAGCGGGTTTGGGAAAAGCTGCCGGCAGACCTGCAGGAAATCATGCGTGTTGCCATGCGCACGGCTTCCTATGACATGCTGATCCAGTCCCAGCACGCCAACGCTGAAGCCTGGGCCAACATCAAGAACGAATATCCGAATGTCCAGATCAAGCGGTTCCCGGATGACGTTTTCAACGCCATGTACGCTGCCAACAAGAAGCTGCTTGACGAAGCCGCTGAAGAGAGTGAATTGGCTGCGAAGATCATCGAGTCGCAACAAAACTATCTTGAGAAAAGTCGCGCCTACACCAACATTTCCGAGCGCGCCTACCTCAATACGATGGCCGAAGTCGAGTAAGATACAGGCTTTAACGGAGCCGGGACCGCCCTCGAAGTGGTCCCGGTTTTGTCGTTTGTAGCAACGGAACAGCGCCAGTTCGCCTGGCGGGGGATCATCAATGCGGTGGATTATCAAACTGGACGACGAGCTTGCCCGCCTGTCCGTATTCTGCGGCTGGGTTGCCTGTATCGCCATGATACTGATGACAGCCAACGTCTTTTACGACGTAGTGGCCCGCTACGCCTTTAACAACGTTTCAATCGGCATGCAGGAAATGGAGTGGCACCTGTATTCGGTAGTGTTCCTGCTTGGCATCCCTTATGCGCTACGGACCGATGGTCATGTTCGGGTCGATGTTTTCTACACCCGCTGGAGCAACAAGGCCAAGGCCTGGGTAAACCTGGTCGGCGCGATCATTTTTATTATTCCCTTTGCCTACCTGATCGGCATTTACGGGTACGATTTTGCGCTGGGCTCCTACAAAATGGGCGAAGGCAGTGGCGATCCCGGTGGTCTGCCCCACCGCTGGATTATCAAGTCCGTGATCCCGGTCAGCGCGGTTTTCATCGGCATTGCCGGCCTGAACATGGCCACCTACGCGCTGCGCGTCATGGCTGGGGACAAAGAATACGAAGGTGAGAACAGCCAGGGAGGCCTCGCATGATCGGTATGATTATGTTCGGCGCCGCCCTGCTGATGCTGATGCTCGGCTTCCCGGTCGCCTTTACATTTGGCGGCGTTGCCCTCTTCTTTGGCATCTTTGCCGAGGGCATGGACCTGTTTGCCTTTATGCCCTACCGCATCATGAGCGTGATGCAAAATACTGTGCTGATGGCGGTTCCCCTGTTTATTTTCATGGGCGTGGTGCTCCAGCGAACCCGGCTGGCGGAACAGCTGCTGACCTCCATGGGCCGGCTTTTCGGCAGTCTGCCCGGCGGCCTGGCCATCTCCACCATTCTGGTTGGGGCTCTGCTGGCCGCATCCACCGGTGTTGTCGGTGCCAGTGTGGTCGCCATGGGCCTGATCTCCCTGCCGGTCATGCTCGCTCATAAGTACGACAAACGGCTGGCCACCGGCACCATCTGTGCCTCCGGGACCCTCGGCCAGATCGTGCCGCCCTCGATCATCCTGATCATTCTGGGTGATGTTCTTGGCCTTCCGGTTGGCGATTTGTTCAAGGCAGCCGTCTGGCCCGGCGTCGTGCTGATCGGGCTTTATATCGTCTATATACTGTTCCTGACCCGGTTCCGGCCTGAAACAGCTCCGGCCATGCCAGAAGAGCCAGGCGTCTCCCGTAAGAAGGAAATCGTCAACGCCCTGCTGGCCATCATTCCTCCGCTGGCACTGATTGTCGTGGTTCTGGGTTCGATCTTCACCGGCATTGCCACACCCACTGAGTCATCCGCCCTGGGCGGTGTCGGCGCCGTCTTGCTCGCAATTATCTACCGCCAGTTCTCTTTCAGGATGGTCTGGGACGCCTCCAGGGACACGGTGAAGGTCACCGCCATGGTCTTCGCGATCCTGATCGGTGCCACCGCCTTCTCCATGGTATTCAGCTACACCGGCGGCGACTATTTACTGGAAGAGTGGCTGCTTCAGCTGCCCGGTGAAAAGTGGGGCTTCATCATTCTGGCCATGGCAGCCGTCCTGGTGCTGGGTTTCTTCATCGATTTCGTTGAGATCTCTTTCATCATTGTGCCCATTCTCGCACCAGTGGCGGAAGCCATGGGTATCAACATGCTCTGGTTCGCCATCCTGATCGCGATGAACCTGCAAACGAGCTTCCTTACGCCACCGTTTGGGTTCTCGCTGTTCTATCTGAAGGGGGTGGCGCCAACCCAGGTGCGAACAACGGATATCTACAAGGGTGTCCTGCCCTTCATCGCGATACAGATGTTTGTACTGGCTCTGATTGTGATTTTCCCTGAATGGTTTGGCATGAGTTCCTCGTACTGACCCTGGCGAAAGACCGGGCCTCCGGGTCCGGTATTTTTATTTGTGTACTTTCTGCCCTTCTGCTCTCAGGATAGTTTTCTTGTATAGATGCCCCGCCTGACAAACTCTGACTATTTTCTATACTGAAAGGACAACCAGCAATTCTCGGACGGTGATATTCGGGAGCCTTCGCACACAGCCCAACAAAACATTGGCGTTCAGATTATCAAGGGAGATCGGAGTCCATGAACCAGAGCACTGCCCAGAAAACCCGTGACAGCGGGCAAGAACCCAAAAGCCACGTTCTGACCCTGCCACTGGAAAGCAGACACGTTAGCCGACCGCCGCACACCTACGAACGCTGGCTCATTGCCAAGCTGATGCGCATGACAGGCTCACCACCGGTACAGTTCCGGCTCTGGAACGGGGATATCATCGAACCGGAAGGGCAACAGGCGCAATTCACTCTGCACCTGACTGACCCCAAGGCCCTCTACGCACTGGTTACCAACCCCAACCTGGCGTTCGGGGATCTCTACAGTTCCGGTCGCCTGGAGGTGGAGGGAAACCTGCCGGAGCTGATGGAGGCTCTCTACCGTTCGGTTCACCAGGCGCGCCAGAAATGGCCCAAATGGCTGGAAGCCCTGTGGCGCAACCACAACCCCCGGTCCACCGGCATCTCCGAAGCAAAGGAGAACATTCACCACCACTACGACCTGGGCAACGAGTTCTATCAGCTCTGGCTGGACAGCGCCGAAATGCAGTACACCTGCGCCTATTACGAGAGCCCGGACCTGACTTTGGAGCAGGCCCAACTGGCAAAGCTGGAACACGTCTGTCGCAAGCTTCGGCTCAAGCCCGGCATGACCGTGGTCGAGGCCGGCTGCGGCTGGGGCGGACTGGCCCGTTACATGGCCCGCAACTACGGCGTCAAGGTTCACTCCTACAACATATCGAGGGAACAGCTGGCCTATGCCCGGGAGCAAGCCCGCAAGCAGGGGCTGGATGATCTGGTGGAATACGTCGAGGACGATTACCGCAATATCAACGGCCAGTACGATGCCTTTGTGTCCATCGGCATGCTGGAACACGTTGGCAAGGAAAATTACCAAGCCCTGGCCGAACTCATCAAGCGAAGCCTCAAACCCGAAGGTATCGCCCTGCTGCACAGCATTGGCCGCAATCGCCCGATGCTGATGAATGCCTGGATCGAAAAGAGAATCTTCCCCGGCGCCTACCCACCGAGCATCGGCGAATTCATGCAGATCTGCGAGCATGGTGATTTTTCGGTGCTGGATGTGGAGAATCTGCGCCTGCATTATGCTCAGACCCTGAGCCACTGGATGGCGCGGTTCCACGAGAACGAAGACAAGGTAACCGCCATGTACGACAACCACTTTACCCGGGCCTGGCGTCTGTATCTGGCCGGTTCCATTGCCGCCTTCCGGGCCGGCTCCCTGCAACTGTTCCAGGTGGTCTTCAGCCACGGCGACAACCACAAGCTGCCGCCAAGCCGACAGGATCTCTACGAGTTTCCCGCCGCACCCAAGGAGGCCTGATGGACTCTTACGACCTGATCATCGTCGGTGCCGGCCCCGCCGGCTCTACCCTGGCCAGCGCCCTGGAGAACAGCGGCAAGCGCATACTGATTATCGACAAACGGGATTTCCCCCGGGACAAGACCTGTGCCGGCTGGGTAACGCCGGCGGTGATGGAAACCCTGGACATTGATCCCGACGAGTACGCCAACGGGCGGACTCTCCAGCCCATCCGGAGGTTCCGCATCGGCATGATGGGACAACCGTCTGTGGAAAATGACCACGGCGAGGTGGTTAGTTACGGTATCCGCCGGTACGAATTCGACAATTTCCTGTTGCGCCGGGTTAACTGCCCGAAGCGGCTGGCCACGCCGGTCAAGTCTATTGTCCGTAAGGACGGCAACTGGGTCGTTAACGACACCTGGGAAGCACCTCTGGTGGTGGGCGCCGGTGGCCACTTCTGCCCGGTTGCGAGCTTGCTTGGCAAAGGCCCCGGCAGCCATGAGGCCCTGGTGGCCGCCAAAGAGGTTGAGTTTGCAATGACACCGGAGCAGGCCTCGGCCTGCCAGGCCCGGGGTGATACACCGGAGCTCTGGTTCTGCCGCGATCTCAAGGGGTACGCCTGGGTGTTCCGCAAGGGCCATTATCTGAATATCGGCCTGGGCCGGGAGGATAACCACAAGCTGACCGGCCATCTTGAGGAATTTGTCGAGGAGATGAAATCCACCGGGCGCATCCCGAAGGACCTGCCGGGGCGCTTCAAGGGGCACGCCTATCTGCTTTACGCTCACGCCCGGCGGCCCTTGCTGGATGACGGGGTTCTACTGATCGGCGATTCGGCCGGTCTTGCCTACACCCAGAGCGGTGAAGGCATTCGGCCCGCGATCGAGTCGGCGCTGCTGGCAGCCGATGTGATAAAGAACGCGCCGGATTACTCGGCGTCTTCATTGCAGGTCTATGGCGATGCCATTGCCGAACGCTTCGGTAACCGGGCAACAAAGGCGGAACAGGGCTGGAAAATTCCCGGCTGGGTCAAGCTCCCGCTGGCCAGTCGCCTGATGCGATCACACTGGTTTACCCGGAAGGTGGTGACCGAGAAGTGGTTTCTGCACCAGGAAGTGCCGCCCCTTAAGGCCGCTGGCTGAAACGCAAAAAAAACCGGGCCCATAGGCCCGGAAAATGACGCTACATGAACAGGGTATTACATGGAGAATTTGTGCTCGAAACCGATACCGAAGGTGCTGTCATCGGGCTTATCCACTTCATCGGCCTCAACCGCCGCATAGTAGCCGAATACCTTGCTGCTCTTGCCAACCTTGTAATCGGCGCCGACGGCCCACAGCGAGAGCTCATCATCCGTTGTATCCATGTCGGTCAGGCCGTACTGGGCTTTCAGCTTCCAGCGGTTCAGGTTCACCGCACCACTGACAATGTAGGTGGAGTCTTCATAGTCAACGCCGCCGGTGTAGTCGGAATCGGAGTTTTCCGATAGCTGGTACAGGGCGCCCACCTCGAAGTTTTGGATATTCACCTTGCCCGCAACATGCCAGGCATCGACATAGGTGTCTGTGTCGCCCTGTATATCCATGTCGTACAGATTGGTTTTCATCTCGGAATCATAACCGGCGGAGGCGTAGATCATGCCGTTGTCGAAAACCAGGGAGGTTGAGAAGGCATCGGCCGCGCTGTCGCGAGTATCCACTACGTTACCAGCCGGATATTCCACATCATCACCTTCGCCCGGAATCATCGCGACGTTCAGAGTGATGGCATCGGCCAGCTTGGGAGTGGAGTACTGGATGATGTTGCTCACCCGCTCTTGTCCGCCCAGGATATACTTGATATCGCCACGCAGGTCGCCAAACTGGTCGATCTCACTCTGGGAGTTCTTGAACGGGGTATCAAACTTACCGGCGATCAGGGTACCCAGCTGCTTGTGCTTGAAGCCACCAAAGATATTACGCTGGGAGAAGGTCTCACCGCCTTTATCACCATCATCCACGGAAATCTCGAATTCCGCCTGGTAGACGGCGACCAAATCCTGGACATCCAGGTCTATCTCGCCTTTGACGCCAAGCCGCGAGGCGTTGCTTTCCAGATTCCAGCTATCATTGTCGCCATCGTCTTGGTTTTCGTAAGACACGTTCGCCTTACCGTAGACGGTCGGGCCTTTTTCGGCCAGGGCCACCGAAGGTGCTACAACCATTGAACCTACAGCCAGTGCCAGCAATTGCTTTTTCATTCTCAGTTACTCCATCAGTGTCAGTGATCATTCTTGATCGGCATTGAAAAGACAGAACAACTATCGCTTTTATTTATTACAGAACCATTAATATACCGTTTCATTGTGATGAATCCTCACCAAAGAGATTCAACTTCCAGGAAATCGCACCAGATAAGCGTAAGCGCTCAGCCACTTTCGACATGCCCGGATATGCCCGAGGATGCAGCCTGATACCGCGCCAATCGGCTGTTAGGTGACCGGCGGCAGGCTCCCCCTGAAATAAAAAAACCGGAAGCTGCCCGCCATGGCAACTCCCGGTTCAGGACGGGCTGAAACTCAGTTCGCTTTCAGCTCGATAACGTCAATACCGTACAGGGTTGTAGTTCCGCTGATTTCATTCCCGACAACCAGCATCGGCTGCCCATTGGGGCTGTCTTCCGCAGTAATGAAGGCAACGCCCTCCGGCCCGAGATCACCAGCCATGCCCGCCTCAAGATCTGCGTCCGAAGCCGAGAAATCCCGGTTATTCAGGTACTGAACGAATTCCGGATTCTGGGGGTTGGTCACGTCATAAACCATGATTCCGCCAATCCGCTCAAGACCGATAAACGCGAAGGTCTGGCCGTTGATTGCGCCAACCGTCACCGCCTCAGGTTCGGGCCCCTTGTCGTCCGACCGGTTGTCGAAACTGTTCTCATCGTTGGTGGCATTGAAATTGTTGGGCAGCAGGCTGGCGGTGATGCGCTCGAGCTCGCTGCCACTGTCGAAAACCCGCTTGCCATCAGCTGACCAGATAGAGAACGACCGGGCACCATAGGTATAAATTTCGCTGTATTCGCAGGCAGCTTCTACATCCGTAGCGGGGTCACTGGGGTCACATCCATTGCTAACACCCATGGTTGAAGTCACGTTGATCCGGCCAAGGTTCTCATCCCGCTGAAGCTCAGCCGCATTCGGAAAGACCGTGGCATCCAGGGTCAGATCCTTTAGCCGGAACTCTTCGGAGAAGCCATCATAATCCCGTGAATCGCCCTCATTGGCAGTGATGTAATAGGTCTTGCCATTGTAGCCATAGCTGGTGATCGCGTCTGGCATGTACATGCCTTTGACAGGCCAGTTCCGGATATTGATGCCGCTGTCCCGGTTACTGGCGTCCAGCTCGTTGCCAATCACGCTGTGGTCCTTGAAGCCCAGAGGCAGGATCGCATTGATCACGCCGGCTTCGATATCCAGCTCGGCAACGGCATTGTTTTCCTGCAAGGTGACCCAGGCAGTCTTGTTGTCGAGGGAGACTGCAATGTATTCCGGCTCCATGTCCTTGGCAACGCTTGCGCCCGGGCCAAATATCCGGACACCACTGGCTTTCAGGGCTGCCTCTTCGGCATTGAAGTTCTCGAATCCGGCCGTGGTTACCGTCGCGCCGGCAACGCCCGCCGACAGATCAATAATGCTGACGGATCCGACCGGATCATTGCTGTAATCGTCACTGGGCTCACCCTCGTTGGCGACCAGTACTTTCATGCCGTCACGGGTAAAGGTGACCATATCGGGTAGCGCGCCAACCGTGACTTCTCCAACCTTGCCAAGGTCTGTGGTGTTGTAGAAAACAACCTTGCCGCTGTCCTGCTTGATTTCAGCTTCGATGGCCACCGCCACCAGGTCGCCGTAGACAGCCACACTGTTGGCCGATGCGCCTTCGGCGGTCGCATCAATGGTTTGCAGAAGAGCCGGCTGGGAGGGATCCTGTATATCAAGCACGTCCACCGTGGAAGCACCGGCATTCACCACAAACAGGCGCTGGTTGGCCGAATCATGGGCAACAATCTCGGCAGCCCCCACGTCGAACACATCGCCCGGAGCCCGATAGGTGCCCAGCACATTGAGTTCGATCAGCGATTGACTGGTGCCATCGGCGCCATCAGCGCCATCAGCGCCATCGTCACCGTCATCGGTACAGGCGCTCAGGCCCAACAAAGAAGAGAGTATGGTTGCGGAAAGCAGGGTCTTTCGGAACATGAAATTACGCCTCTTGAATAGCTTGATGTAGAGAATCCCTACACACGCTAAGTCAAAGGCGTGACAGTTCTGTATCAGTTTTGAGTCACTGCCATTACCAATAGTTGAACATGACAAAAATGGCGACCCGAAAGCCGCCAGGTATTCAGCTCACTGGACTCAGTGGCTGAGATAGCTGCGATACATCCAGACAGTCTTTTCCTGCTGGGAGATGTAATCGCTCATCAGGGCAACCGTGCCCTCGTCTTCCGCTTCACCGGCCAGGCTGAGCAGCTCTCGCTGTTTACCGATCAGTTTGGCAAAGCTTTCCACGATATTCTCCATTGCTTCCCGGCCGTCGGAAACATTTTTACGCTCCGGCACTTCGGAGCGTTCAATATAGGTGCTGTAGGCGTGGGCCGGCTGGTGGCCAAGCGTCAACACCCGCTCTGCCACTTCATCAATCTTGAGCAGCAGATCGTTGTACAGCTCTTCGAATTTGACGTGCAGCTCGAAGAAGTTCTCGCCCTTGATGTTCCAGTGGTAACCACGGACAATGTAAATCATTGAGAGAGTCAGCAAGCTTTGCCGTTTTCCCGGTATCAAGACCAATAAAACTCTTAC
>JAXHUV010000075.1:1608-10314 GCA_034189445.1 Pseudomonadota bacterium | reverse complement strand
GCGCGGAGGTTGTCGGTGCATCGGGGGTGCCCAGGTTGGTAACCAGTACGCCCAGCCTGTCGGGCTGGTTGTGACGGAAATTCTCTGAACCTTTGTACTGCATGCGGTGGATCCTGAATGTTGATTAGGCGGTTGGACCCTCAGCCTTTTTTGCCAGCCTGTTGAGCCATTCGAGATGCAAGGCCTGAGATGTCATAACCGGCGTTGCGGGCTTTGGTGAAAATTTCATTGGCTGAACTGTCCCGGGCCGCGCTCAGTGCCCAGAGAATGGCACAGCGCGTTCCGGATCGGCAGAATGCCAGCACGGGTTTTTCGGCGTCCCGGATCATTGGTGCGAAGCGGTTTACGTCGTCATCGGTGATGTTTCCAGACTCCACCGGCATGTACACCCACTCAAGGCCCTGTTCCCGGGCAGCTGCTTCCATATCCGCCATGGCCGGCTGACCTGGCTCTTCGTGATCAGGCCGGTTTGCGATCAGGGTTTTAAAGCCCAGTTTTGCGGCTTCCGCCACGTCGTCTACGGAAATCTGGGGCGCTACCGAAATATTGTCGTCAATCTTTCTGATATCCATGGATGTTGTCTCCGGATCGGGTAATGGAGTTGCCGCCATGATCGCACAGCCTCAAGGCTGTGTCAGAGGAGGACGGCGGGAAATCTGCGCTGTGCTCAGGCTTTCGCACGGTTGCGCTCAATGACTTCGAAGATGCCCATGCCTGCGACCATGGCCGCCACAAACACCACGGCCTTGATTTCACCGGCACCGAGCGCTACCAGCCCTGGCCCGGGGCAGAAACCGGCAATGCCCCAGCCAATACCGAACGTAAGACTGCCCAGAACCAGCCGTTTATCGATACGGGTGCTGGACGGCATTTTCATCTGGAAGCCGAGGAACGACAGGGTGCGTTTGCGACTGACGGTAAAGGGGACCAGACCCACCATGATGGCACCGCCCATGACAAAGGCCAGGGAAGGATCCCAGAGGCCGGCAATATCGAGGAAGCCGAGCACTTTTTCGGGATTTGCCATGCCGGAAAGCAGCAGGCCAAATCCGAACACAAGACCAGCGAATAGGGAAGCAAGGGAAAATTTCATGACATCAGACTCCCAGAAGATGACGAATAACATATACGGTGACAAAGCCGGCAACCATAAAGCCAAGGGTGGCTATCAGTGAACGGAGCGAAAGCCGGGACAGACCGCAAATCCCGTGTCCACTGGTACAGCCGGAACCATAACGGGTGCCGATGCCCACAAGCAGCCCGGCAACGATCAATGCTGGGTAGCCGGCCTTGATTTCAATGGTTGGCAGTTCCGTTACCAGTAGCCATACCGACGGGGCGCCGATCAGCCCGGCCAGGAACGCCACCCGCCAGGCTATATCGCCCTTCGCCAGTGAAAGAACTCCGCCAAGAATTCCGCTGATACCAGCAATACGTCCGTTGAGAAGCAGGAAGCTGGCAGCGGCGATGCCCACCAGAATGCCACCTGCCAGCGCCGACCAGGGGGTGAAATTATTCCACGCGATTTCAATCATCTGATACTCCGAACGTTACTTGTGGGTGATTTTATATAAGTATATATGTTGGGGCGATAATACCGATAATACCAAAAAAGCCCGGCAGGGGATGCCGGGCAGAGGCGTGCGAGTAATATCCATGAAAGACTTCCAGACAAACCGGCATCAGCAGGGACGCCGGTACTGGAAAGTATTGACTATATTTTGACCAGTTCAAGGGGAAGCCACTTTTTGTTTGAAAACATTTTTTCATATCGAATACGTTTTTATACTTCGGCCTGTTACTGTGCCGCTTCCAGGCCGACTGAAATCCGGCCAGAGCTGTAATACAATAAGCCTCCGAAAGAAATATCCGTATCCCCGAGGTTGTTGCATGTCTGACGAAAACGATAATAAGCCGGAGAATGATCCGCAACTGGCGGCAAAAATCAAAGGTTCCGCCCGCCAGATCTGGTTGGCGGGGTTGGGTGCCTATACCAAGGCCGAGGAGGACACCGGCCGCTTTTTCGATCGCCTTGTTCAGGAAGGTGAGCAGTTGGAGAATAAAACCCGGGGCGTGGTAGAAAAACAGATCAGGTCGGTGGAGGACCGTGTTGAAGGGGTTCGCGAGCGTGCCACCGGCACCTGGGACCGGCTCGAGCACTTATTTGACGAGCGGGTATCCGGGGCGCTCAGACGGCTGGGCATCCACCGCCATGAAGACTTCGAATCCCTGGAACGCCGTGTTGAGGCTCTTGAATCGGAACTGGCCCGCTTGTGCAATCATGCCGGCGACGAGGAAGAAGAATAGCTTCGGTGCTCAGAGATAAGCCCGGCTCATCAGCCGGGCTTCTTCCCGTTCGTCGGGTGCCAGGTAGGGAAGGACGAGATGCATCATCTGGTAAACACCGCGGCCCGGATTAACCGACTCCCGGTCATCCAGGTGGGATAGGGTATCAAAAGACATCCAGTAACAAGAAGTTAGCGTTAACTGTTCGCACAGGGACTCAAGCTCTTTCGTTTCAATTGCCATGATTCCCTGGCGCCGGAAGCTTTCGCAAATGGTTCTGAAGGCGACCATTTTCTTCTTCTGGATTCGCTTGAACCGAATCTGCAGTTGGTCGTAGCGGGACAAAACGTTGACCAGGTCCTGATAGAGAAAACGGTAACGGGCCAGTGTCTCGAACAGCAGGTGCAGGAAAAAACCCTGCTGGTCCAGGCTGATGTTGGCATCTTCCGGAACGGTCAGTAAATCCACCATGTCATGCTCGTACTGGCCGAAAAGCTCATTGACGATGTCACCCTTGTTCTTGAAGTGGTAATAGAGGTTGCCCGGGCTGATATCCATCTCATCGGATATCAGGAGGGTGGTGACGTTGGGTTCGCCGACGCTGTTAAACAACGCCAGGCTTGTTTGCAGAATACGGTCGCGGGTTTTGATTTTTTTCATGTCGCGCCGGGACAGCTCCTAGAGTTCAAAGCTCGCCCAGACCGGACAGTGGTCGGACGGCCGCTCCATGGCGCGAATGTCGTAGCAAACACCAGCTTGCCGGGCTTTCGGTAGCAGGCTGTCACTGGCCATGATCAGGTCGATCCTCAGGCCCCGCTTGGGGTCGCGTTCAAACCCCTTGCTCCGGTAGTCAAACCAACTGAAGGTGCCCGCCTCATCCGGGTGCAGGTGCCGGAATACATCGGTATAACCCCGCGACTCAACCTGTCCCAGCCATTCCCGTTCCTCCGGAAGGAAAGAGCATTTTCCGGTCCGTAACCAGCGTTTGGCGTTGTCCGCGCCGATACCAATGTCCTGGTCGGTTGGCGAGATGTTCATATCGCCCATGACCACCACATGGCCGCCGGCTTTCTTGAGCTCATCCAGGTAGCGCATCAGGTCGGCGTAGAACTTTTCCTTGGCAGGGAATTTGACCGGGTGGTCCCGGCTTTCGCCCTGGGGGAAATAGCCGTTGACCACGATGAGCTTTTCGCCGTTTACCGTGAATTGGCCGGTAATGAGCCGGCGCTGGGAATCCTCACCATCCCAGGGGTAGCCTTTAACAACCTCTTCCGGCTCGGCCTTTGAGAGCAGGGCAACGCCGTAGTGGGTTTTCTGGCCGTGGAAATGCACGTGGTAGCCAAGCTCCCGGATCGTCTCGACCGGAAACTCGTGGTCCTGGACCTTGGTTTCCTGGAGGCCGATAAAATCAGGAGCAAGGGCCTCAATGACGGCCTCAAGCTGATGCAAGCGGGTACGGATACTGTTGACGTTGAAAGATACGAACATCATCGCAAAAAACTCTCCAAACTGTCCGGCGTTGGTTCCCGGCGGAGTTTACCACACTGGCCCTTTTGGGTTCCCGGATTACCGGCTCGGGCTTGCCGGCGACTGGCTCAGCGGAGGTCGGGTTGAGGGCGCGTTCGACAGCGCCTGCGGACTGGTCGCCGAGCTGAAGGCCGTGACTGCTACTCAGTAAGCGATGCCTGACTACCGGTCGTGACATCCGGGCGAGTGTAGAAATGGGTGATGGTGCCATCACTGAATTTACTGAAGAAGGCGCTCACATTGGTGATCTTCTTCAGTGAACGGGTGCGGTGAATGGGCTCACGCACCAGTACCTTGATGCCGTTGAAATTGTCCTGGATATTCGAGAAGCGCGCCCGCATGGAGCAGGTCACTACCTGGGTCGGATTAAGGGAGAGTTCCCTGGCCAACCAGGCGCTGTGCCGCTCAATGTCCCTGGCCGAGAGGTCTTCCCGGGTATCCAGGTGATTCAGCTTCACCCGGTTAACGATACAGAAGGAAAAACTCTTGGGGTGTTTGCGCGCCACTTTCCGAAATGCCTCCCAGAAAAAATTATCGGTGAGCTCTGCAAAATAGGCCATATCGCTCAGGCAGGTATCCACCCATGCAAAATTCTCCGGGTCATCCAGTACCTCGTTGATCGCTTCCCGAAGCAGCCAGTCAAAGCCAAGTGCGGTCTTGTGGGCATACACTTTCCGGTACATCTGGTGGCGACTGTAAACAAAGTCTTCAAGCGCCCCCAGCCCTTTCTGGGTGATGGCCAGCCCCAACCAGGGCTCGGACACATCCCAACCAAAGCGCAGGTTGCTCAGCAGGTGGTCCAGGTTGAAACCGCCTATGGTGACTGACGAGTGGAAGCCATCGCGCAACATGTAGTCGGCCCGGTCGGCATCGATTTCGCCGGATACAATCGACGACAGCAGGTCCATCACCAGGCCCGGAATGTTGTCGCTCAGGGGTGTTCCCGCGACGGCATCCTTGCCCGCAATAAACGCCCAGAAGGTGCGGGCATGGCGGCAGAATGTCTCGCTGGGCTTAACTTCGGTGGTTTCCATGATGCCAATGACATCCCGGGCGTAGAGACCGGCACTCTCAAGATCCACTGCCATGAGCACATCCTGGGCCACACGCACGGAATAGTGCTCATGTTCCAGTTCATCGGGCTCTTCCGGGTGATAAACAGAGTAATCGACGCCGCGCCAGAGATCCCGGAAACGACCCGACCGGGACATCAATTCCCGTATACGTCGGGCCTGGGAGAACTGATGGGAAAAACTGGAATGGCCGCTGTCGTGCAGCAAACAACCGAGCCGAATGGTTTTGACCAGGTAGTCGATGGCGTCCAACTGGCTCAGGCTCAGATCCGTCTGCTCGCTCAGTTGGCGTTCTCTCAGATAGGCGTCGATCATTGACCGGAACATCCGGGCGCCCACATGCATCACACCGATACTGTGCAGGAACCGTGAATGGGTCGCGCCGGGAAAGACCAGGCTCAGGATGTCGTTCTGGCAGATGTTGCGCAGTCGCTGAAACAGCGGATGGTCGATTACCTGGATTTCGTGCCGGTAGAGTGGAATGCCTCCGTGAACCGGATCCATGATCAACTTGTCATAGGCCCCGAGAAGGTCGTTAACGGCACGTCGCATCAGATGGAATCTCCCAATTTCATAAAACTGGCCTTGTTATATCACAGGGGCATGCCAGAATAGGCTTAATCATGCCAATTTATCGTTTATCGCTGGTAGTTTAGGGCAGTCGCCATGACCTCGCGCACCGAGCGCATACTTATAATAGACGCCGATGAAAAGGCCCGCACGGATCTCGCCCGGTATCTTGAAGCGAGGGGGTTCTACGTGACCGGGTACCCGGATCTCGCCGGCGCCAGGGCACTGTTTGACGATAACATTCCCGATGTCATCTTTGCGGATCTGTCTTCTGAGGCCATTCATGACCTTGCCAACCGGCTCGAACAAGCAGAAACCTTCACACCGATCATAGCCTGTTCATCGAGTGAATCCAGCGCCGATGTGGTCAGCGCCCTGAGAGCCGGGGCCTCGGATTTTGTTCTGAAACCCTGTAACGACGACAAGGGCGCGCTGGATGATGTCATCGGAAAACTGTTTGACCGGGTCCGGGTCAACCGGCTGAACCAGCTGTACCGGCAGGAACTGGAAGAGGCCAATCGGGACCTGCGGGATGGCATTGCCGAGCTGAGGGCGGATCAGCGGGCCGGCCGGAAAGTCCAGTTACGGATGCTGCCTGAACACGAGCAGGTAATGGGTGGCCTGCACGTGGATCACCTGATTAAACCGTCGCTCTATCTGAGCGGTGATTTTCTGGATTACTTCCGTATTTCCGACGACAAGGTCCTGGTCTACATTGCCGATGTTTCCGGCCATGGCGCCAGCTCCGCGTTCGTAACGGTGTTGCTGAAAAATCTGACCAACCGCCTGCAGCGAAACCTTCGTCGGGGTTCCAGTGAGGACATCCTGTATCCGGACCGGTTTCTGGAACGCATCAACTCGGAATTGCTTGATACCGGCCTCGGTAAACACGTAACCGTGTTCGTCGGCATCATTTCCCTGAGCGAACGTAAATTGAACTATGCAGTGGGTGCCCACTTCCCGATGCCCATACTGTCCTTCGTGGGTGGCGAGACGGCTTTTCTCGAAGGTAGCGGCTTGCCGGTAGGGCTGTTCGAGGCCCCGGAGTGGGAGGTGTACGAAGTATCCCTGAGCAAACCCTTCCATCTGATCCTGTTTTCGGATGGGGTTCTGGAGGTTATCGATGAAAAAGGACTGGATGAAAAGGAGCGGATACTACTTGAACTCATATCGGGAGGTCGTCACACTATCGCTTCTCTTGGCGAAGCTCTGAATCTCGACCTGGTCACAGAGCTACCGGACGATATCGCTATCGTATCGGTAACTGATACTATAAACGGATCAGATAACAACATCCCGTCGAAATAGTGGCAGCGTGAAACATGGCTGGTTACAAGATCCTGCAAGCTGAAAAGCAGGGCATTTATGTTCTGAAGTTTATTGGGGAAATCCGGCTGAACCTGTGTTCGACGCTGGATAATCTGGTTGAGACCATCACCCAGGATCCCCAGTTCAAGACCGTGGTGATCGATCTGACCGAAACCGAGATTATCGACAGCACCACGCTCGGCCTGCTGGCCAAAATAGCCATGGCGGCCCAGAAACAGAGCCATTTTCTGCCGACGCTTATTTCGACCAACCCGGACATTACCCGTATTATCACTTCCATGGGTTTTGACAGGATTTTCATCATTGTCCGAGAACCCGCGTCCCGTATTGAAGAGCTTGAAGAAATACCGGTACTCAGGGCCAGTGAACAGCAGGTTCGGGACAAGGTTCTTGATGCTCACAAAGTGCTGATGGGCTTGAACAACCGAAACAGGGAAGAATTCAAGAATCTGGTGCGCGCTCTGGAATGTGAGGAGCCCGGTTAACGCCGCATGCTCTGCGTGACGCGCCGGTTTTACACCTGATCTGGCAAAATGGAAGAACTATGTCTGAGCAATCGACGCCTCAAAAAGCTGGGGCAACCGGGCCGGTGCACGATGTGGCGATTCTGGGCGGTGGCAGTTTTGGCACCGCCATGGCCAAGGTGCTGGGCGAAAACGGCTATGGAGTCCACTTCTGGATGCGTGGCGAGGCCCAGGCCAGGGAAATCCGCGCCACCCGGATCAACAGCCGCTACATGCCGGGCATTGAACTGGCCGGTGATATCCAACCTACCACCGATCTCGCGGACGCCGTCAGCAAGGCGGAAATCGTGCTTATTGCAATTCCCAGCAAGGCGTTCCGGATCATTATCCGCGAAAACCGCGATAAATTCCGCGATGACCAGATTGTTATCAGTCTGACCAAGGGTATTGAGGAACACGGTTTCAAACTGATGAGCGAGATTCTCCAGGAAGAGATTCCCCGTTGTCGTATCGGTGTGCTCAGTGGCCCTAATCTGGCGAGTGAAATCGTTAACCGGGACCTTACCGCAACCGTGATTGCCGCCAAGGATCCAGATGTACGCCGCTCCGTTCAGGATCTCCTGGGCTGCGAGTACTTCCGGGTTTACGCCAATGTGGACGTGTATGGCGTGGAGCTGGCCGGGGCATTGAAGAATATTTATGCGATTGTCGCCGGCCTTGCATCCGCACTGGAGATGGGGGAGAACGCCAAGGCCATGCTGATCACCCGGGGCCTGGCGGAAATGAGCCGGTTTGCCGTCAGCCTCGGCGCCAACCCCATGACTTTTATGGGGCTGGCGGGTGTTGGCGACCTGATTGTGACCTGTACATCGCCCAAGAGCCGGAACTATCGCGTCGGCTATGCGGTCGGGCAGGGCCAAAATCTGGACGACGCCGTCGCGGAACTTGGGCAGGTTGCCGAGGGCATCTATACCCTGAAGCTGGTCAAGGCAAAGGCAGAGGCCATCGGCATCTACATGCCGTTGGTCCGTGGGCTTTACGAGATCCTGTACGAGCATGCCTCAATCAAGGCGGTGATCAATAGCCTGATGATGTCGGTTCAGAATTCCGACGTAGAATTCATATTGCCGCGCACCATCAGCCAGTAGGGTAAGCTCGTAAACGCGGAATAAGGTCGGAAAGGAGAGAGCCCTCATCATGGGCCATGGCGAAGCCGGCTGGCATACACCGGATCAGGAGCGTGAGCCGAGCGAATCCAGCCGGCTGGGTGTTGCCGAGATGGAGGAAACCGTGAAAAATTCCGCGAACCCGCCCCTCGATCAGTGGAACCCCGGGTTATCGGGCGATATGGACCTTCGCATCCGCCGCGATGGCGAGTGGATTTTCAGGGGCAAGCCGCTGGCTCGGGAAACCATCGTGCGGCTATTTGCCAGCATTCTGCGCCGTGAGGAGGATGG
>JAXHUV010000075.1:0-1508 GCA_034189445.1 Pseudomonadota bacterium | reverse complement strand
TATCGGGCGATATGGACCTTCGCATCCGCCGCGATGGCGAGTGGATTTTCAGGGGCAAGCCGCTGGCTCGGGAAACCATCGTGCGGCTATTTGCCAGCATTCTGCGCCGTGAGGAGGATGGCGAGTATTACCTGGTGACACCGGGTGAGAAGTGGCGCATACAGGTTGAGGATGCGCCACTTCTGGCTCACTCCCTGCAGGTAGCGGGGGAAGGCGACCAGCAGGTTATCTCAGTGACCACCAATATGGGAGAAACCCTTGAGATTGGCCAGCAGCATCCGCTGGAAGTGGCAACCTATCCGGATTCCGGCGAGCCGCGTCCCCTTGTAACAGTACGTCACGGCGTCGAAGCCCGGCTGGTTACCGCCGCCTATTACGATCTGGCTGAGCATCTTGTTGAGCGAAATCAGGACGGCCACCCGGTTCTCGGGGTATTCAGTCATGGAATTTTCCACAAAATCGGGCAGAATGGTTGAAAACCCGTGCCATGGCCCCAGAATTACGGTAGAAAACGCATTAGCTCAGTTGTTAAACTGTGTTTTCATACTTGTTATGAGCCTGGCTCTCTAACGAGGCCCGGTGGTCGTTAGTCCCTCTGTGCAGTCTGGCTGTTCACGATCACTTTCGATTGCCTAAATCAATCAAACAGTCATTGCGACACGCAAGGAGATCACATGGCCCAACCTCGTGTTGTCACCATCCATTACACGCTCACCAATGATCAGGGAGAAGAGCTGGACTCCTCCCGTGTAGAAGGTCGGGAGCCCCTGTCTTACCTGGAAGGTGCACAGAATATTATCGGTGGACTGGAAAGTGCGCTGAACGAAAAAAATGCAGGCGATCAGGTAAAAGTGTCTGTGGAGCCTGCTGAAGGCTACGGCGAAATTAACGAAGAGCTGATACAACCGGTCCCTCGCTCAGCATTTGAAGGCGTCGATGCCATCGAGCCGGGCATGCAGTTCCAGGCAGAGACGCCGGGCGGTCCCCAGGTTGTTCGGGTGGTTGAAGTTGGCGACGAGACTGTCACCATCGACGCCAACCATCCACTCGCCGGCGAGACCCTGCACTTCGATGTAGAAGTGGTGGAGGCTCGCGAATCGACTGATGAAGAGCAAGAGCACGGTCACGCTCACTAAGCTTTTCTGAAGCGCAACGAAAAACGGCTCCCGTGGGAGCCGTTTTTTTGTGCCCCGATATAATGATGTCGGATTACGGCTTCGCCTAATCCGACCTACGGGGTTGGTGTGAGGCTTCGAGAGGTGTCTTTGTAGGTCGGATTAGGCGAAGCCGTAATCCGACAATCCGACAGCCCAAAAAAAACGGCCCACGCGGGGCCGTTTTATCACCGGAAGCCGAACTTACATGTTCGGATAGTTCGGGCCACCGCCGCCTTCGGGAGCCACCCAGGTAATGTTCTGGGCAGGGTCCTTGATATCGCAGGTCTTACAGTGAACACAGTTCTGGGCGTTGATCTGGAACCGCTTGCCACTGCCGTCGTCTTTTTCGAC
>JAXHUV010000074.1:0-10405 GCA_034189445.1 Pseudomonadota bacterium | reverse complement strand
ACAAGCGGCCCATTAAAACCTGGTCCCGCCGGTCGACAGTCTTTCCGGAGATGGTAGGCCTGACCATTGCAGTCCACAACGGCAAGCAGCACGTGCCGGTTTATGTCACCGAAGATATGGTTGGGCATAAGCTGGGTGAGTTCGCGGCAACGCGTACTTATCGTGGTCATGCGGCCGACAAGAAAGCTAAACGCTGATTCCGAGGTAATCGAAATGGAAGTAGCAGCCAAGTATAAGGGCGCTAACCTCTCAGCTCAGAAAGCACGTCTTGTCGCTGACCAAGTGCGAGGCAAAGCTGTTGAGGATGCTCTGAATATTCTGACTTTCAGCCCGAAAAAGGCGGCGGTTGTACTCAAGAAAGCTCTTGAGTCCGCCATTGCCAACGCTGAGCATAACGAAGGTCTGGACGTTGACGAACTGCGGGTGTCCACCGTGATGGTGGATGAGGGGCCGACGCTCAAGCGAATCAAGGCTCGAGCAAAGGGGCGCGCTGACCGTATTTTGAAGCGCACCTGCCATATCACCGTCAAGGTCGCCGACAAGTAGGAGATGCTCAGATGGGTCATAAAGTAAATCCGACCGGCATGCGCCTGGGTGTGATCAAAGAGCACAACTCAGTCTGGTATGCCGACAAGAAGGACTACGCCAAGAACCTGCTGAATGACATTCAGGTTCGCGAGTTCCTCGACAAGCGTCTGGTTAAGGCGTCTGTCAGCAAGATTGTGATCGAGCGCCCTGCTCAGAACGCCCGTATCACGATTCATACTGCCCGTCCCGGTATTGTTATCGGTAAGAAGGGCGAAGATGTTGATCGTCTGCGTCGCGAGGTCAGCGGCATGATGGGTGTGCCTGTGCATATCAACATCGAGGAAGTCCGCAAGCCGGACCTGGATGCCCGCCTGGTAGCGCAAAACGTTGCCGGCCAGCTGGAGCGTCGTGTGATGTTCCGTCGTGCCATGAAGCGCGCGGTTCAGAACGCCATGCGCCAGGGTGCCAAGGGTATCAAGATTCAGGTAGGCGGTCGTCTCGGGGGCGCTGAGATTGCCCGGTCCGAGTGGTATCGCGAGGGTCGTGTTCCGCTGCACACACTGCGTGCGGATATTGATTACGCAACCTACGAAGCGAAAACCACGTACGGCATCATCGGCGTCAAGGTATGGATCTTCAAAGGTGAGATTCTTGGTGGTATGGAGCAGGTCCGTGCTGACAAGAAAGCCTCTGGGAAGAAAGGTTCTAAGTAAAGGGGCACTCTTATGCTGCAACCAAAACGCACCAAATTCCGTAAGGTAATGAAAGGCCGTAACACCGGTCTTGCTCACCGAGCCAACAAGGTGAGCTTCGGTGAATACGGATTGAAGGCGACCAGCCGTGGGCGTATAACTGCGCGCCAGATTGAAGCGGCGCGTCGTACCATGACTCGTCGTATCAAGCGGGGCGGTAAGATCTGGATCCGGGTATTCCCGGACAAGCCGATCACCGGAAAGCCGCTTGAAGTTCGAATGGGTAAAGGTAAAGGTTCTGTCGAGTATTGGGTGGCGGAAATTCAGCCAGGCCGCATGCTTTACGAGATGGAAGGTGTTTCCGAGGAAATTGCCCGGGACGCGTTCACTCTTGCTGCGGCCAAACTGCCGGTACAGACCACCTTTGTAACGAGGACGGTGATGTAATGAAAGCAACAGAGCTGCGTGAAAAATCCGTCGACGAGTTGAACAAAGAGCTGATCGACCTCCTGAAGGAGCAGTTCAACCTGCGCATGCGTCAGGCGACAGGTCAGCTGAATCAGTCTCACCTTGCTGGCAAGGTGAAGCGCCAGATCGCTCGCGTGAAAACAGTATTGAATGAAAAGGCAGGACAGTGACATGACCGAAGCTACCCAAACTGCCAGAACTCTGAGCGGCAAGGTCGTGAGTAACAAGATGGAGAAATCCATCGTGGTGTTGGTCGAGCGTCAGGTGAAACACCCGCTGTACGGTAAGTACATGAAGCGCTCAACCAAGATCCACGCTCATGACGAAAGCAATCAGTGCAACATTGGTGACACTGTGACCATTCAGGAAACCCGACCGGTCTCCAAGACCAAAAGCTGGGCCCTGATGGAAGTCACTGAACGTGCATCCAAGGTGTAATTCGCCCGGAGAACAACCATGATTCAGACTCAAACAATGCTTGAAGTCGCGGATAACAGCGGTGCGCGCCAGGTGATGTGCATCAAGGTCCTGGGCGGTTCACACCGGCGTTATGCCAGCGTGGGGGATATTATCAAGGTGACCGTTAAGGAAGCCATCCCCCGCGGTAAAGTGAAAAAAGGCCAGGTCCTGAATGCTGTCGTCGTGCGCACCCGTAAGGGTGTGCGTCGTCCCGACGGGTCACTGATCCGTTTTGACGGAAACGCGGCAGTACTTCTGAACAACCAGGACGCTCCCATTGGTACCCGTATCTTCGGACCGGTTACCCGTGAACTGCGTAATGAGAAGTTCATGAAGATTATCTCACTGGCACCCGAAGTACTTTAGAGGACCAGAGGCCGGTTATGAAAAAGATCAAACGAGATGACGAAGTAATCGTCACCACGGGGAAAGATAAAGGTAAACGTGGTAAAGTCCTGAAGGTTCAGGACGATGGCCGTATGGTTGTTTCTGGCATCAACATGATCAAGAAGCACACCAAACCGAACCCGATGCTGGGTACCCCGGGTGGCATCGTCGAAAAAGAAGCACCTATCCAGGCTTCCAACGTGGCTATCTTCAATCCGCAGACCGGCGATGCCGATCGCGTCGGCTTTCAGGTGAAAGAAGATGGCAGCAAAGTGCGGATCTTCAAGTCCACGAACGAAGCTGTGGATACCCAGTAAGCGGTGGTTACGATGCTAAACAGTAAAGAGCAATACAGTCAGGAAGTGGTACCCGCCCTGCAGAAAGAGTTTGGCTACAAGAACATCATGCAGGTGCCGCGTATCGAAAAGATCACCCTTAACATGGGTGTCGGCGAAGCGGTTGGTGACAAAAAACTGATTGAAAACGCCGTGGCGGATCTTGAGCGCCTGGCGGGTCAGAAAGTGGTTGTTACCAAGGCACGTAAATCCGTTGCGGGTTTCAAAATCCGTGAAGGTTGGCCTATCGGTTGCAAGGTTACCCTGCGTGGCGAGCGTATGTGGGACTTCTTTGATCGTCTGGTTCACATTGCGGTTCCCCGCATTCGTGACTTCCGCGGTCTGAATCCCAAGTCGTTTGACGGTCGGGGTAACTACAGCATGGGTGTGCGTGAGCAGATCATTTTCCCCGAGATCGAGTACGACAGAGTCGACAAGATCCGTGGTCTGGACATCACCATTACCACCACTGCCGGTACCGACGATGAAGGTCGCGAACTGTTGAAAGCCTTTGGCTTTCCGTTCAAGAAATAAGGAACGAGTGTAATGGCTAAGGTTTCCATGAAAAACCGTGAGCTCAAGCGCGAACAAACCGTTGCGAAATTCGCGGCGAAGCGTGCCGAGCTCAAGGCGATTATCAAGAACCCGAATACCAGCGATGATGACCGTTGGGACGCACAGATGAAGCTGCAGCAGCTTCCTCGTAATGCCTCTCCCTCGCGTCTTCGTAATCGTTGCCAGGTGACGGGTCGGCCGCACGGTGTTCTGCGCAAGTTCGAACTGTCACGGATCAAGCTCCGTGAGTACGGCATGCGTGGTGACGTTCCGGGCCTGACCAAGTCAAGCTGGTAGGATAGGTACCCTGACTGTGGTCAGGTGCCTGTTGGTAAGCGGTGCGGCACGCCGCTGCACAACTAAAAAGATCAGGAGCCTCATACCAATGAGTATGCAAGACACGCTTGCGGATATGTTTACCCGTATCCGTAACGCACAGATGGCATCAAAAGCAGACGTTGCGATGCCGTCTTCAAAAATGAAGATTTCGGTAGCCCAGGTCCTGAAGGACGAGGGTTATGTCGACGATTTTTCCGTTTCAGCCGACGCGAAACCCGAACTGACGATTACTCTGAAATATTTCGGTGGCAAGCCGGTTATTGAAGAGATTAACCGGGTCAGCCGTCCGAGTCTGCGCCAGTACAAAGGCGCCGGGGAACTGCCGAAAGTATCCGGTGGTCTGGGAGTCGCGATTGTCTCAACGTCCAAGGGCGTTATGACAGACCGCGCCGCACGAGCTGCTGGCGTGGGTGGCGAAGTCATCTGCACCGTATTCTAGGAGAACCACATGTCCAGGGTTGCCAATAATCCTGTCGTGCTGCCTTCCGGTGTTGAGGTTAAGCTGAACGGACAGGAAATTAATGTGAAGGGCTCCAAGGGAGCGCTTCAAATCACCATTCACCAGGCGGTTGCAGTAAAGCAGGAAGAAAATGTTCTGCGCTTTGCGGCCCGCGATGGTGCTACAAAGTCCCGCGCTCTTGCTGGTACTACTCGCGCACTGGTCAATAACATGGTGACCGGTGTTACCACGGGCTGGGAACGCAAACTCCAGCTGACGGGCGTAGGTTACCGTGCCCAGGCGCAAGGTAAGAAGCTCAATCTGACACTGGGTTTTTCACACCCGGTTGAGTATGAGCTGCCCGAGGGTGTTACCGCGGAAACTCCGTCCAATACGGAAGTTGTAATTCGCGGTATCGACAAGCAACAGGTTGGCCAGGTCGCTGCGGAAGTCCGCGCGTTCCGTCCGCCCGAACCTTATAAGGGTAAGGGTGTTCGTTACGCGGACGAGCAGGTCAGACGCAAAGAAGCCAAGAAAAAATAAGGCGGGACTATGAGCGCGAATAACGAAAGATTGCGTCGCGCACGCAAAGTGCGCATGAAGATCCGTGAACTGGGTACCAATCGTCTGTGCGTTCATCGCACACCGCGTCATATGTACGCCCAGGTCACCACTGCAGATGGCAGCACGGTTATTGCCACTGCCTCCACGTTGGATAAGGAACTGCGCCAGGGTGCGACCGGTAACGTGGACGCCGCCAAGAAGGTCGGTGAATTGATTGCTGAACGTGCCAAGGCGGCAGGTGTAGAGCAGGTTGCTTTTGACCGCTCCGGTTACCGTTATCATGGCCGCGTTCAGGCTCTTGCCGACGCCGCCCGTGAAGCTGGCTTGCAATTCTAAGAGGTGGAGAAGATGAGCGTTAACGAACAGAAGGCGCCTGAGCTCCAGGAAAAGCTGGTTCAGGTCAATCGCGTCGCCAAGGTAGTAAAAGGCGGTCGTATTTTTGCCTTCACTGCACTGACTGTAGTGGGTGATGGTAAAGGTCGCGTTGGTTTCGGTCGTGGCAAGGCCCGGGAAGTACCGGTTGCCATCCAGAAGGCGATGGAAGCCGCACGCAAAAACATGGTAGACGTTCCGCTGGACGGCACGACTCTGCAATACCCGGTCAGGGCTCAGCATGGTGGCTCCAAAGTCTACATGCAGCCTGCCTCCGAAGGTACGGGTATCATTGCCGGCGGTGCGATGCGCGCGGTACTGGAAGTTGCCGGGGTTCAGAACGTACTGTCCAAGTGTTACGGGTCTACCAACCCGGTGAACGTGGTACGTTCCACCATCAAGGGTCTCCAGGCTACACAAGCGCCTGAAGATATTGCAGCCAAGCGCGGTAAAACCGTGGAAGAGATTCTGGGTTGAAGTCATGGCGAACGCAAAAACGATCAAAGTAACTCTGACCCGCAGCCCCATCGGCTGCCAGCCCAAGCACAAACTGTGTGTGAAGGGCCTGGGTCTTCGTAAAATCGGTCACACCGTGGAAGTGGAGGATACGCCTTCCATCCGCGGCATGATCAACCGGGTTGATTACCTGGTTCGGGTTGAGGAGAACTAAGATGCGTCTGAACGAACTTAGTCCAGAACCCGGTTCACGTCCGGTCGCCAGGCGCGTTGGTCGTGGTATCGGTAGTGGTCTCGGTAAAACCGGTGGTCGCGGTCACAAGGGGCTGAAGGCCCGTTCTGGTGGCAGTGTGGCACCCGGTTTCGAGGGCGGTCAGCAGCCGCTGGCCCGTCGTCTGCCCAAGTTTGGCTTCACATCTCGCCAGCAGCGTTATGTTGCCGAGATTCGCCTGAACGAACTGGCGAAGGTTGAAGGCGAGGTGGTTGATCTGGCGGCCCTTAAGAAGGCGGATATTATTGGTGAAGAAATTCGCGAAGCCAAGGTTATCCTGTCCGGCGAACTGAGCCGTGCGGTAACCGTAAAGGGGCTTCGGGTCACCAAAGGCGCACGCGAGGCAATTTCCGCCGCGGGTGGTAAAGTCGAAGACTAAGGCGAGTCGAGGGCTAAATGGCCAAGAACGCATCATTACCTACCGGCGCGGGTAAAGGGCTGGCAGAGCTGCGATCGCGGCTCTGGTTTGTCTTCCTGGCATTGCTGGTGTACCGGATCGGTGCCCACATACCGGTGCCAGGTATCAACCCAGACCGTCTGGCGGTACTGTTTGAACAGAACCAGGGCACAATCCTGAGTATGTTCAACATGTTTTCCGGTGGTGCGCTTGAGCGCATGAGTATCTTCGCTCTCGGTATCATGCCCTATATCTCGGCCTCTATCATCATGCAGCTCATGACGGCGGTGAGTCCGCAGCTTGAGCAGCTGAAGAAGGAAGGCGAGGCTGGTCGTCGCAAGATCAGCCAGTACACACGGTATGGTACGGTTATCCTCGCCCTGGTTCAGGGCACTGGTATTTCCGTCGGGCTGGCATCACAGGGCGTCACTTTCAATGACAGCTTCAGCTTCCACTTTGTGGCGGTTGTATCGTTTGTCAGTGGCGCGGTGTTCATGATGTGGCTTGGCGAGCAGATTACCGAGCGGGGTGTCGGTAACGGCATTTCGCTGCTGATCTTCGCTGGTATTGTTGCCGGGTTGCCCGGCGCTATCGGTCAGACGCTCGAGCAGGCCCGCAATGGTGAAATGAGCCTGCTGGTGGTTCTGGGTATTGGCGTTCTCGCGGTTGCAGTGATCGGCTTCGTGGTCTTCATGGAGCGTGGTCAGCGTCGCTTGACGATCAACTACGCCAAGCGGCAGCAGGGCCGTCGGGTGTTCGCCCAACAGTCCAGCCATCTGCCCCTGAAAGTGAATATGGCCGGTGTTATTCCGCCCATCTTTGCGTCTTCCATTCTGCTGTTCCCGGCATCGCTGGGACAGTGGTTTGGTCAGGGCGAGGGCATGCAATGGCTGAGCGATATCTCCCAGGCTCTGGCGCCAGGCCAGCCGTTGTATATCATTCTGTTTGCGGCAGCAGTGGTGTTCTTCTGCTTCTTCTACACAGCGTTGATGTACAACCCGAAAGAAGTTGCGGATAACCTCAAGCGCTCTGGAGCGTTTATTCCGGGCATTCGTCCTGGTGATCAGACTGCCAAATATATTGATGGTGTTCTGACCCGTTTGACGCTGTTCGGTGCAATGTACATAGCAGCAGTTTCCCTGTTTCCTCAGTTCCTGATGGTGGCTGGGAATGTACCCTTCTATCTGGGCGGTACCTCTCTGCTGATTGTGGTAGTCGTGGTGATGGATTTCATGGCGCAGGTACAGTCGCACCTGATGTCCCATCAGTATGAATCGCTGATGAAGAAGTCCAATCTCAAGGGCTATGGTCGGAACGGGTAAACCCCGTTCCCCTTGAAAACTGGAGTCGACAATGAAAGTACGCGCTTCGGTAAAGAAAATTTGCCGTAACTGCAAAGTAATTCGTCGCAATGGCTCGGTACGAGTCATTTGCTCGGAGCCTCGCCACAAGCAACGCCAGGGCTGATTCCGAAAGGAGTTGCCCAGGATATTGCAGGGTTTCGGAATAATGGCGCTTGACTCCATGCGGGGTCAGGCGCTATTATTTCGCGCCCTTTTTGTGGCGGAAAATTCACACAGCAAAGCTTTGAACGCGGAGTAATTTGGATGGCACGTATAGCCGGTGTCAATATACCCGATCACAAACATGCTGTTATCTCGCTGACCTACCTCTTTGGTGTTGGCAAGACAACAGCCCAGAAGCTTTGCGACGCAACCGGTGTCAAGCCGGATGCCAAGGTCAAGGACCTGAGCGACGAGCAGCTTGAAGCACTTCGTACTGAAGTGGGCAAGGTGTCTGTCGAAGGCGATCTGCGTCGTGAAGTACAGATGAACATCAAGCGTTTGAAGGATCTCGGATGTCACCGTGGTCTGCGCCATCGTCATGGGCTTCCGGTCCGTGGTCAGCGCACCAAGACCAACGCCCGCACCCGTAAAGGTCCACGCAAACCTATTCGTAAGTAACAGGTAGGCAAACATGGCAAAGCCAGGTACACGTACCCGTAAAAAGGTGAAAAAGACAGTTGTTGATGGCGTCGCGCACGTTCACGCGTCCTTCAACAACACTATCGTGACCATTTCTGACCGCCAGGGCAACGTCCTGTCCTGGGCCACCTCTGGTGGTTCCGGTTTTCGTGGGTCACGCAAGAGTACACCTTTTGCTGCGCAGGTAGCAGCTGAAAGAGCCGGTAATGCGGCTGCTGAATACGGCCTTAAAAACCTGGACGTAGAGGTTAAGGGTCCTGGGCCCGGACGTGAATCCGCAGTTCGCGCGCTGAACGCGTGCGGCTACAAGATCACCAACATCACAGATGTGACGCCGATTCCCCATAACGGCTGTCGTCCGCCCAAAAAGCGCCGCGTCTAACACAGGAGACAGTGAAATATGGCTCGTTATATAGGCCCGAAGTGCAAGCTGTCTCGTCGTGAAGGGACAGATCTTTTTCTGAAGAGCGGTGTTCGCGCGCTCGATTCGAAGTGCAACATCGAGACCCCGCCGGGTATGCACGGCGCGCGTCGCGGTCGTCTGTCCGAGTACGGCGTACAGCTGCGTGAGAAACAGAAGGTTCGTCGTATCTACGGCGTTCTCGAGAAGCAGTTCCGCAACTATTATAAAGAGGCTGCCCGAGGCAAAGGTGCAACTGGTGAAAACCTGTTGCAGCTACTGGAAGGTCGTCTTGATAACGTTGTATATCGCATGGGCTTTGGTTCTACCCGTGCGGAAGCCCGTCAGCTCGTCTCTCACAAGGCGATCCTGGTCAACGACAAGACGGTTAACATTCCGTCTTACCACGTCCGGCCGGGTGATGTCGTGAGCCTGCGTGAAAAGGCGAAAAACCAGTTGCGCGTTAAAGGCGCCCTGGATCTGTCTTCAAGCCGTGCACCGGTGAGCTGGGTAGAGGTCGACGCCAACAAGATGTCCGGCGTTTACAAGTCGGTGCCCGAGCGCACTGAACTGCCGGCCGACATCAACGAGAACCTCATCGTCGAGCTTTACTCCAAGTAAAGCCTGATTTGCAACGTAAGTAGCAACGATAGCAGATAGGGGCGTCTATGCAGCGTTCAGTACATGAGTTATTGACACCTCGTACCATTGACGTGAAAGAATCCAGCGCCACGCGTGCCAAGGTGACCCTGGAGCCTCTGGAAAGAGGCTTCGGCCACACACTGGGTAGCGCACTGCGCCGTATTCTCTTGTCTTCGATGCCGGGCAGCGCTGTGACTGAAGCGCAGATTGACGGTGTCCTGCACGAGTACAGCGCGATTGAGGGTGTCCAGGAAGATGTCATCGAGATTCTGTTGAATCTCAAGGGCGTCGCTTTGAAAATGCACGGTCGGGACGACGCTGAGCTTACGCTTAGCAAAAAAGGCCCGGGCGTTGTGACAGCCGGTGATATCAAACTGGATCATGACGTGGGCATTGCCAACCCGGAGCATGTGATCTGCCACCTTAGCGAGAATGGTGAAGTGAACATGCGCCTCCGTGTTGCCCGTGGCCGTGGCTATGAGCCAGCCGATCAGCGCGGTCTTGACGAGGATGAAACTCGCGCCATCGGGCGCCTGCAGCTGGATGCAACCTTCAGTCCGGTTCGTCGTGTTGCGTATGCCGTGGAAAGTGCACGGGTGGAGCAGCGGACCGATCTGGATAAGCTGGTTATCGACCTGGAAACCGATGGCACCATCGACCCGGAAGAAGCAATTCGCCGGGCGGCCACCATCCTCCAGCAGCAACTGGCGGTGTTTGTTGATTTCGATCATGAGAAAGAACCGGAGCGCGTGGAAGAAGAGGAAGAAATTGATCCGATTCTGCTGCGTCCGGTTGATGATCTGGAATTGACAGTGCGTTCAGCTAACTGCTTGAAAGCTGAGAATATTTACTACATCGGCGATCTTATCCAGCGCACAGAAGTTGAGCTGTTGAAGACGCCTAACCTTGGTAAAAAGTCGCTGACTGAGATCAAGGACGTTTTGGCGTCCCGTGGTTTGTCTCTGGGCATGCGTCTTGATAGCTGGCCACCGGTTAGCCTTCGTGGCGACGACCGGGTTCTGGGCGGTTAATCGCCGATTAGTTTAAGGTAAGGAATCAGAGCAATGCGTCATCGTAAGAGTGGTCGTAAGTTCAGCAGGACCAGTGCGCATCGCA